>DASVCM010000061.1:0-2713 GCA_036381635.1 Lacipirellula sp. | reverse complement strand
CAACCACTTAGCCCCCGGTCAGTGACCGGGGGCTATTTTTTTGCGCTGATCCGTAGCTTATCGCTCCGCGGACCACTCCGGCTTCGACTCCGTCATTACGGCCGCCCGCGTGCTGCGCTGCCACTTCGGAGTGCTGGTGTTGCCGGATGAAGTAGCCACTCGAGCCTGGCCGCCGTCGATCGGCGTGGTCGTCCAGCTCGCGGGCTTATTTCCAGCGGTCGTCGCAAAGCCTTCGACGTGGTCGTTGTCGAGCCGAATCGATGAAGCCCGCCACTGCGGCTTCGGAGCTTCCGCAGCCGCCGTCGTGGTCGCCGCTTCGGCAGCGTTGTCGATCCCATCGGAAGGAGCTGTCGGCTCGGACTCTGCCGGAGTCGGTTCGAGCGGCGAGGCTTCGGTGGAGGCCAGCATTGTGTCGGCGGGCGCATCCGCCAAGGCGACCAGCTTGCCCGCCTCGAATCGGAAAGGATCGTCCGCGGAGGTTAGCAACTTGGCGCCGCCGTCGCCGACCACGCGGGCCCAGAGTTCCAATTCGCCTTCGGGCAACTCTTCCTCAGTCAGCGGCAATGCCAGGTGCAAACCGTCGCCGAGGTGTGACGATTGCCAGGCGGCCGCCGTCTCCTCCGCCGTGAAATCCCAGCGGTCAACGCGCCGCAGGTCCCCATTTTCATCGCGGGCCATCACCATGAGCGAAGCGGCGCCGACGACGTCGGCCGGCTCATCGGTGGCGTTCACGCCCTCCACGACGACCAACAAACTTCCCGGCGACGCGCCGTCGCTGGACGGCTCTCGGAAAAGGCGCCGGACCACAAGTTGGTGAGCGGTAAGCCGCGGAGCATTTACCTCGGGCGCGGCGAGCGTCGGCTCGCTGGCAGCGTCAGCGACCGCCGGGCCCGGTTCGACGTCGGACGTACTCTCAGCGTCGGCGTCAGCCTGATAATCAATCGGGTCAGGAATCAACAGCGGGCCTTCCGCTTCCGTCGAATTCAGCGCCGCATCATTCGCCGCGATTGGCTCGCTCTGCTGCGAGGCATTGCCGATCGGCCCAATCTGCAACTCGGGCGCTTCAAGTTCCTCGGGGTTCACCTCGTCGGCCGGGGGCGCGCTCGGCGGCGCTTCGGCAGGCGCCGCGGCGGGAGGAGCTTCCGTAGCGGCCGGCGGCGCTTCGCTTGGCGGCGTGGTCAGCTTGTCACGTCCATTCAGCGGCAGCGTTGACCGCTGGATCTCGTCCTCGTCAATCGTCGGCTCTGGCAACGGCGCCCGCGTCTTTGAACCAGTTCGCGACGGCGGCGAGGCGCCCGGCGGGCATTGAGCTAATCGCGCCTGCCGCAGCTTTTCGGAGTACTCGATCAGGTAGTCTTCAAGCTCGTAGATGTAATCTTCCTGCTGCCGCAGTTCGCGTTCGAGCACGTCGACCTGCGCGTTGTCCAGATTGCGGCAACCGCCCAGCAGTCCAACGGCCATGCAGCCGGCGGCGGCAGTCAACGCTCGAAGATGGGATCTCAGCCTAGCCATCCGTGGCCCGTTCGATGCGAATCAACGCTGCCGTTGGGCGCACTTCATGCGCGCACGCGTCGGCAGTCCATAAAGCGTGCGAGGGGTGAAATAAGAAAAGATGCCGGCGGCGTCAACCGCGGTAGATAGCCCGGCCATCCTGGCCGGGAGAAGTGTAGTCATCTCGCTTCGCGAGATGACCGCCTCTCGCGGAGCGAGAGGCCTACGCTGCGAGCCAGGATGGCTCGGCTATATAGCTGGCGCCAGCATTAGCCGCCGATCTTTGAAATGACCCGGTCGATGATCCGGTATTCCTGGGCCTCTTGGGCGCTCATGAAATGGTCGCGATCGGTGTGCTTCTCGATCTGCTCCATCGTCTGGCCCGTGTGCTCGGCCAGGATGCGGTTGAGCTTTTCCTTCGTTTTGCGGTACTCGGTGGCGTGGATCATGATGTCCTCGGCCGTGCCTTCCATGCCGGCGGAGGGCTGGTGGATCATGATCCGGGCGTTCGGCAACGCGAACCGCTTGTCCTTGGCCCCCGCTGCTAGCAGCACGGCGCCCATCGAGGCGGCCTGGCCGATGCAGTAGGTCGCCACATCGCAGGTGACGAACTGCATCGTGTCGTAAATCGCCATGCCTGCGGTGACGCTGCCGCCGGGCGAGTTGATGTACAGGTGAATGTCAGCCTTCGGGTCGTCCGACTGGAGGAACAAGAGCTGCGCGACCAGCGCGTTGGCGACCTCATCGTTCACGCCCGAGCCGAGCATCACGATGCGGTCCTTGAGTAGCCGGCTGTAGATGTCCATCGCCCGCTCTTCGCGGCCGGACTTTTCGATGACGTAGGGAATGAGGGGCATGGGGTAAATCCGTTTTAAGTTGTGCGATAGACTTCCGATTCAAATGACGAATTCCCGAATAACGAATGAATTCTCAGTTCCGTCATTCGTCATTCGTCATTTGGTCATTCACCTCAGTCTTCGTCTTCCGCTTCCTCGCTGCCGGGCGGCTTGGTGAGAATGTCGTCGACGATGCCGAAGGCCTTGGCCTCCAGGGCCGTCATGTAGTAATCGCGGTCGCTGGCCTTGGCGATTTCCTCGTGGCTCTTGCCGGTGTGACGAGAGAGGATCTCGTTGAGGGCGTGCCGCGTGCGGATGATCTCGTTGGCTTGAATCTCGATGTCGGAGACTTGCCCGCCCACGCCGCCGTGGGGTTGGTGGATCTT
>DASVCM010000060.1:0-3568 GCA_036381635.1 Lacipirellula sp. | reverse complement strand
CGGCAACTTTGCGGGCTCTTTGCCGCCGGCTTGCGCGAGGTCCGGCCGGCCGCCGCCGCCGCCGCCCACGGCCTTGGCCACGGGTCCGATCCACTTGCCCGCGCTCACGCCCCGCTCCTGCAACTTCTTGGAGACGCCGGCGACGAGCGTGACCTTGTCTTCACCCTGCTTGGTCGCCAGCAGCACCGCCGACAGCGGCGCCTTCTGCCGAATCTGATCGATCAACTGCCGCATCAGATTCGGCTCGACGCCCGGCACGTCGGCCACGACGACCGTCACGCCGTCGGCCGTGATTGCCTTCTCCAAGAGCGCGTCCGCCGACAACGGCCCCGCCGCTTCGCGCTGGGCGAGCCGATCGCTGAGCGCGATCACTTCCGCCTGCAGCGCCTCGATCCGCTCGACAACGCCCAGCAGCGCGACCGACAACTTCCGCGCCGCCTCGGACAGCGCCGCCTTCATCGACTCATGAGATACCGCTCCGCTTGTCGTCTTGGACGACCCGGTCGCGGGCGGTGCACTGGGCTTTACGCCGGCCTCCAGGGCTCGCTTCAGCTCCCGCCGACGCTCGACGAGCGCCTCGACCGCCGCCGGCGCCTCCAACGGCGTTACGCCAAGTCGCTCCGCAGCGCCTTCGAGTTGCGCCTTGATCTGCTCACGATGCTCTGCCGCCTTCCTACCGGTCAGCGCCGTGATTCGCCTCGTCCCCGCTGAGACGCCCTCTTCGCTGAGGACCTCGAACTGCTCGACCTCCTGCGTATTGTTCAGGTGCGTACCGCCGCACAGCTCCTTGCTGAAAGCGCCCATCGAGACCATCCGCACCGGGTCGGGGTATTTCTCGCCGAACAGCATCATCGCGCCCTGTTTGCGAGCGTCGGCCAGTGGAATCGTCTCCCACTTGATCAACTCGCCCGCCGCGACGCGCTCGGCCACATCAGCCGTCACCGCCGCCAGTTGCGAACTTTCAACCGGGCTCAGATTTGTGAAGTCGAATCGCAGCCAGTCGTCATCGACCTTCGAACCCTGCTGCTGCGCATGAGAGCCCAGATTCTTCTGCAGCGCGTAGTGCAGGATGTGCGTCGCCGAATGCGCCCGGCGAATGGCGTCCCGCCGCCGAGAGTCGACAACGGCGCGCACCTTCATCCCCTCGCGCAGGACGCCTTTTCGCAGGTGTCCGTAGTGCACGATGAGGGCGCCGTCTTTCTGCGTGTCGACGACCTCGAACTCGACGCCTTCGCCCACCAGCTTGCCGGTGTCGCCCACCTGGCCGCCGCTCTCGCCGTAGAAGGGGGACCGATCGAGGACCACCCGCACCGGCTCAGCGTGATTCAGCTCCTCGAGCTTATCGACCAGGTGATCCTGCGGCGGCTTGCCCGTGATGATCCCCTTCACTTCAGCTTCCGCCTCGGTCGTCTCGTAGCCGAGAAACTCCGTCGAATGCAGGGCGTGCTTGAGCGAATCGATCGGCCCCTTGGCGCCCATGACCGTGTGCTGCACCTTGCCGGAGGCCTCGCCGTGCTCTTCCATCGCGTGGGCGTAGCCTTCCCAGTCGAACGCCAGGTTGTGCTCCGCGGCGAGCGACTCGAACAGCTCCGGCGGCACGCCGTACGTTTGATACAATTCCGCTGCCACGCCGCCGTCGACGCGCGTGCGGTTGTCCTTGCGCATCTCGTCGAACACTCGTTCGATGCGGTTCAGCCCCGCGTCGATCGTGCCGAAGAAGTTCGCCTCCTCCTTCTCGATCACGCTCGCAACGCGCTGCACCGTCTCGGCCAATTCCGGATACGGCTTCTTCATTGCGTCGACCACCGCCGGCACGAGCTTGTGCAGGAACGGCTCGCGCAGCCCCATCTGGTGGCCGTCGAGCACCGCGCGGCGGAGCAGCCGCTTGACGACATACTTTTCCTTGTTGGCACCGGGATACACATTCTCGTGCACCGCGAATGTGCACGCCCGCACATGGTCGGTAATCCGCCGGCAGCGCCGGCCGTTCTCGCTCTCCAGCTCGTACTTCACGCCGCACACCTCGGCCGCCGCCTTGACGATCGGCATCAAGATGTCGATGTGATAGTTCGTCGGCACGCCCTGGAGCGTCGCCGCGGTCCGCTCCAGCCCCATGCCGGTGTCGATGTTCTTCGACGGCAGCGGCCGCAGGTTATTCGGCGGATCGCCCACGCGGTTGAACTGCGTGAACACGAGGTTCCAGATCTCGACGCTCTTGCCCTGGTCGGGATGGTAGTAAATCTCGCTGCACGGCCCGCAGACGCCGTCGGGCCCCTGGCTGGGTGCGCTAGCCGGCCAGAAATTTTCATCCTCGTCGCACCGCTCGATCCGATCGGCCGACAGCCCGACGTCTTTAGCCCAAATGCCGGCCGCCTCGTCGTCGTCCTTATACACGGTGACTGTCAGCCGCGCGGGGTCGATCGCCAGCCACTTCTTGTCGGTCAAAAACTCCCACGCCCAGTTGATCGCCTCGCGCTTGAAGTAGTCGCCGAAGCTGAAGTTGCCCAGCATCTCGAAGAACGTGTGGTGGTACGCCGTGCGGCCGACGTTCTCGATGTCGCCCGTCCGCAGGCACTTCTGGCAACTGGTCGCCCGGGTGAACTCCAGCTTGATCTTCCCCAGGAAGTGGTCCTTGAACTGGTTCATCCCCGCGGGGGTGAACAACACGCTGGGGTCCCACGTCGGGACGAGCACGTCGCTGGCCACCCGGCGATGCCCCTTGGAGACAAAGAATTCGAGGTACTTTTCGCGAAGTTCGTCGGTTTTCATAGCAACAATTTCGATGCGTACGCCAGCAGCGAGCTGGGCCGTCTCGGCCCCGGCGCCCAAGCGTACGCGAGGCCACAACACGGGAAACCCCTCATCATATCGCCCCCCGGCCAAAGGGACTACGGCGAGTACGCGGCGGTTCACAACTAGAATCCGAGCAACAGGGCGGCCCAAGCTCAAGAGCTCGCGAGGGCCGACTGCACTTCCGCCCAGAGGGCGGGAGAGACGTCCGCGGGAGCGTCTCCGCAAGCTAGCGCCAAAGCTTCATCCGGCGCGCGTCCGGTTGCCAGAATCAATCCAGCAGCCGCAATTGCCGGAGTGCGGCTCATCCCGGCGCCACAGTAAATGAGAGCGGGTACATCTGAGCGTATGAGCGCTGATACGGTTTCCGCTGCGGCGCGAAGCAGCCAGATAGGATTCCCGGCGCCATCGACAATGGGATATCGACAATGCACCAGCTCGCGAGGAAGCGCCGCGGGCGCTTCATTCATTGCCAAGTCAACGACGGCGCCGATGTCGGCAGCATTCAGCGATGCGGGATTACGGACATCGCTCAGGTTTCCAAGATAGAGATGATAGCCGTTGATCTTCCGCATCACCCATCGCCCGCGCCAGCCGGTGAAAACTCCACCTTCGCGTAAACATCGGCCAAGGCCAGGCGGCAGCCTATCGCGGGCAACTCAATGCTTGCCTCAAGACCACTGGCCTCGGTCAGCCGCCAGACGCCGTCGTCCTCGCGGGTGAAGAGCTCAACATGCGGCCGATCGTGGGCAACCAGCATGTACTCGCGCAGTGATTC
>DASVCM010000059.1:0-15163 GCA_036381635.1 Lacipirellula sp. | reverse complement strand
GCCGTCCCATTCGCGGGCCATCCGCACCCAGCTCCCGGCGTTGGCGTGGTAGTTAGACCAGCCCATGTCCGCCCGTGCAGTTTGACTGTTGATCGTGTCGCTCGGGCAAAGGAGCAATTCCGGCTGCGAGCGGGCCACAGCGTAATTGTTCGTGGACCACGGCGTCTCTTTGAAGTTGATCCGCTGCGCGATGACGCCCTGCTCGAAGTAGGCGAGCAACTGCGCCTGCGGCGAATAGTAGGGCGCCGAGCTGTTAGGCACCCCGATCATGCCGAGCGAGCCGGCCGGCAGTTCCTTCTTCGCCGACTCGTAATTCAGCAGCGCCAGCCCGAGCTGCTTAAGATTGTTCATGCACTGCGAGCGGCGGGCCGACTCACGGGCGGCCTGCACCGCCGGCAGCAGCAAGGCCACCAGCACGCCGATGATCGCAATGACCACTAGCAGCTCGACAAGCGTGAAGCCCCGACGCCGTACATCAAATAAGGTTCTAGAACTCCGATCGGGGAGCTCCGTTGCGGTCCGGGACATGGAATCGAAACCCTGTTGGTAATTTCGGATTCTAAGGTTCCACTACCAAATCAAAGTGCGTGTTCCCCTCGTCGACAGTAATCGTCAGCGGGGTAGTCGAAGCGTCGGCATACTCCTGTGGGACGCCGATGATGTTCGCCCGGTAGTCCTTCAGAACATTGAGCACGACTTTGTACTGGCCGGGGGCCATGCCGTCGCCGGGCGTTTGCGTCATGGCTGCGAACGAGCCGTCGGACTCGATTGACGCGCTGGCCGCTTGTCGACCGTCCGTGGGCTGAAAGACGACTCTCGCGACCTCGCCCGTTACGGGACTGCCGTCCGCGTTCTTGACCGTGCCGGTAACCGGCAGCATGCCTTCCCCGCTGCCGCCACAACCCGCGAGCACAACGAAGGCGAACGGCAGAACGTGTGACCAGATTCTTCGAATCATAAACGGATTAACGCCAAGTCGTGGTGGTCAGTCAGGCAATTCGTCCAGCGCCAGGTCGTCTCCCGAAGCAATAAACCTGTCCCATGTCGACATCTCCCAATTGGCAGGCCATAAGCCGCCACGTACGGTCTGACCGTGAACGCCAATGTCCACATCAGGGCCGATAAATCGAGCGCTGCCGTCGCATAGCCCGATGTTAACGCCCCCCGGATGACTGCTGCGGACGGTGGCCTGGTTCTGAAAATTGTCGCCTGGGAAGTCGGTCATGCATTCTCGGCGCATCAGATCGAGATCGCTGTAGGTCAGTCCGGCGGTGTCGTCGGAATCGTCGCTACAGACGTTGGGGCCATTGGCATCGCCCGTCTGACCATACCAGAACAAGACGCTGGCGCCGGCGACGCCTAGCGCCCAAGTTCCGCGACGGTCGCGCGGGGTGATTCCTGCCCGGACCTCGCCCAAGAGCAAGGTATTGGACGTGCCGTCAGTGATTTGCTTCATACTGGCGGCGACATTGGGACCGATGACGCCGCGACGGCGGCCGTCGGTCCAGCCATCGGAAGTAGGTCCGAAAATTCCGTCGCCGGAGCGATTCCAGAAGGGCCCATTGCCGGCATTCACCGCGTAGTTGCCGCGCGCCCATCGGGCCGCGTTGGCCGTGGTGTCCCATTCCATCATGATTTCCCCGTAGGTGCTGTCCGTCGGACAGCGGAACACGGCGAGGATTGCCATCCGGATGTGGGCGTTGTTGGCATGGCCAATCGCAGGCGGCGCCTTTCCGCTGGGCCACGTGCCCGCCGCCACGACAGACTCATCGATCTGATTATAAAGTGCTTGCTGTTCAATGTACGGCAGCAGGCGGACCGCCCAATTGGGTCCCAGCCACGTCAACGGGGGGTTCTGCGGCGTCGCCAAATTGGAGGCAAACTCGAACGCCGGCGGGAAGGCGCCGTTGGCCGATTCGTAGTTGGCCAACCCAACGCTGAGCTGACGCAGATTGCTTTGGCATTGCTGCCGCCGCGCCGCCTCGCGAGCCGCTTGAACCGCCGGCAGCAGCAGGGCCACCAGGACGCCGATGATCGCGATCACCACCAGCAGCTCGACAAGCGTGAACCCCTGACGGCGCGACTCGAGCGAAACGTCCGATTTCCGATGCGGCTGATCTACGGCCGTGGGCATTGTATCGAGCCCTTGAGGTGTAGCAGAGGAATTAAGGCTCGACGACCAAGTCAAAGTGCGTGTTGTCTTCGTTGACCGTCGCCGTCAACGGCGTCGTCGCGGCGTCGCCGTACTGTTCTGGCACCGCTAAAGACTGATCGCGAGAGCTCTTCCAAATCTTCAGCACGACCTTGTACTCGCCGGGCGCCATGCCGTCGCCGGGCTGCTCAGTCATCATGGTGAACGACCCGTCCGGCTCCACGGCTCCGCTGGCCGCCTTGCCCTCGCCGGTCGGCTGGAACAGGACCTGGCCACTTTCAAACTGAAGATCGGCGCCATCGGCGTTCTTGACGGTCCCGGTTACCGGCAAATTCTTCCCGCCGGCGCCACAACCAAATGCGACGACCAACGGCGCAAGTAAGAACAATCGAGTCATCGGCAGCGGCATGTTTGCGAGTCAGCTTCCGCGCTTGAAAAGTTTGTGTGAATGCCGCTGATCAGAACGGCATGTCGTCGATGACCTGGTCGTCAGCGCTGGCGATGAGCTTATCCCACGGAGTCATGTTTTGGCCGCTGCTCCCCCAGTCATGGTACGGCCCTCCCGTTTCGATCTCGGTCGAGATGAAGTGGGCGCTGCCATCGGCCATGCCAACATTAACTCCGCCGACGTGCATGCTTCGCATGGTCGCCTGGTTATTCCAGTTGTCACCGGTGTAGTCAGGCATGCACTCTTGCACCATTAAGGGCTTGTCGCTCGATACCAGTACGCTGACGTCGTCGGAGTTTTCATTGCACACATTAGGACCGTTGGCGTCGCCCGTCGAGCCATACCAGTAGAGTCCGCTGGCGCCGGCTTGACCAAGCGCCCATGTGCCACGGATATCCCGCTCAGTGATGCCCGCTCGCACTTCGCCCAGGAGGAACGTGTTCGACGTGCCATCCGTGATCTCTTTGAGCCGAACAGAGACATTTGGCCCAATAGCGCCGCGGCGCTTATGATCTTTCCAGCCGGCCGAATCTGGACCGTCTAAACTGTGCGAAAACCCCTTCAACAGCGAACCGTTGCCGGCATTGGCTGCGTAGTTGCCACGAGCCCAGGTTGTCGAGCCCCACTGTAACGGCGTTCGATTGTAAGTATCGCTGGGACAAAGAAACGATTCGACGAACGTTTCGCGAACATGGGCATTGTTAGCATGCCCGATCACGGGATCATTCTTGCCGGCGATGGTCACGGTTTCATCAATGCTGTTATAAAGCGGCGCTTGCTCGACGAATGGCAGAATGCGCACGAGCCAATTCGGCCCGATCTGAGTAGCAGGAAGCGTAGCCGGATTGGCGGTCGCCGAGTATTCAAACGCCGACGGGAAGCGGCCGTTGGCATTCTCGTAGTTGACCAGCCCAATGCTGAGTTGCCGCAAGTTGCTCAGGCACTGGTTCCGCCGGGCCGCTTCGCGGGCGGCTTGCACTGCCGGCAGCAATAGGGCGATGAGTACGCCGATGATCGCAATTACTACCAACAGTTCAACGAGCGTGAATCCACGCGAACCGAGCTTCATTGAGTTTCCTGAGCGGCCAACGGTCGCATGGCATGCAGGCGAACGCATGATTCTGACGCCTCCCTAGCCCGGCCTCGGCCCTGCGGCCCCGCCGGCGTCGAACGCGATGAGCAAAAAGCTGGCGGCGCCAAGAGAAGTCCATCATACGCCGCTGAGCTTATTGTAACCCGTGCCGCTAAATGGGACATGCGGGTTCGATCGATTTGCCGAAAAACCGCCGGCGCGATTAGCTCTCGTGCGCAGGACCATAGCGCGGCTGCGCATGGGGCGGGGACCGCGGGACAACATGACCATGGGACAATAGGACCGGATGAAATGAGGATCAGGTCCTATGGTCCTACGGTCCTATGGTCCATAGTCCTACGGTCCCATAACCCTCTGGCGCCTACGCCGCCAACAGGCCGGTCACGCCGCCGCAGAGTTGGTCGGTGATTGCCGCCGCGATTTGCGAGGCGGCCTGCGGGCGGGCGAGGCGCTGCATGCCGCGGCCCATCTCGCCGCGCAGGTGATCGTCGGTCACCAGCGGCTGCAGCTCGCGGGCGAGCGCCGCGTCGAGCGCGCCGGCCTGCTGCGACTCGTCGATCATGCGGCAAGCCCCCGCCGCGGCGAACACTTTGGCGTTGGCCGTCTGATGGTTGTCGGCCGCCTGCGGATACGGCACGAGCACCGCCGGGACGCCGGCCATCGCCAGCTCCGCGAGCGTCGAGCCGCCGGCGCGGGAGACGACCAGGTCGCTGGCAAACAGGACCGAGGCGATCTCGTCGATGTGGGTGACGGCCAGCACCTTCAGGCCGCGCTGGGCGTAGCGGGCTTCAGTTTCCTGGAGCTGGCCGTCGCCGGTCTGGTGGACAATCTGCCAACCGTGGAGGCTGTCGCCGAGCTTGGCCAGCGCCGCGGGGACGGCTTCGTTCAGCGAGCGGGCGCCGCCGGAGCCGCCGAGGATTACCAGCCGCCGCTGGCGGCGCGGGTCGGCGAGCAGCTTCAGGTGCGGAGCGTTCGCCGCGCGAGCCGGGTCGTCCCCGACCCCGGCGCCTTTCCCATACACCTTGCGATAGAGCTCTTCGAACGCGGCCCGCGAGGGGTTGCCGGTGACGGTTACGGGCGCTTGGACATGCAGATGCGGCCGCACTTCCTCGAACGCGGCGCAGACCATGGCGGCGGCGCGGGAGAGCCAGCGGGTCGTTCGCCCGGGGACCGCGTTTTGTTCCAACAGCACTACGGGAATGCCGCGGGCGACGGCGGCGCGGACGACCGCGACGCTGGTCGAGCCGCCGAGTCCGACGACCAGCGACACGCGCTGCTCGCGCAGCATCCAGCGAGCGGCGCAATAGCCGGCGACGTTGTCGGTGACGAACCGCACGGCCTCCAGCGGATTCCGCGGCATCGCATGCGCCGGGATCATCGTGTAGTGATGCCCGGCAATCCGCACGGTGTGCCGCTCGCGCGCCATCCCACTGCCGGCAAAGGTGATTTGAATGCCGGGCATGCGCCGCCGCATATGATCGGCGACCGCCATGCCGGGATAGAGATGACTGGCCGATCCGCCGCCGGCGAACAAGACGTGGGGAGAGGCGGGCATGGGGAAATCGCTCCGCGATTTGGTCGAGCGTCGAGGGTCTAGAGTCGAGGGCCAGAAGGTCTGGCTCTCGACGCTCGACCCTCGACTCTCGACCCTTCTGTATCCGCTGAGCGAGGGGCGGCGCTTAACGCGCCGCCCCAACGCTCAGACGTGGACTTCATCGTGAAGCACTCGCCAGTGAGCGGCTGACCCAGAAGCCGCCCGCGACGAGCTGTTATGCTCCAACCCCAGGGAGGGCGGCCGGCATACGACCCCGCAATCGATGCCGACCAACGATGAAGCCTAGTGGTTTGTGGAAAGAGTGTGTTCGTTACGTTAATCCTACTCTTACTCTTACTCGTACTCTTACTCGCATTTGATCGGGCCAATCCGAGTAAGAGTAAGAGCAGGAGTAAGAGTAGGATTCTTTTGAAGCCGTCCTATCTCGCGACGAGCAGCTCGCGCTCGTATCTTGATTCCAAACGTTCGGCGAGCTTGTAGCAACTATCGGCAGCGATGCCTAGAGCAAGTACGGCGTCGCCCGGATTGATTGAATCTCCCAGGACGTTGCGGGCGGTGACGTCATCGCGGCAGACGATGACGCGGCCGATCGGCAGCCCCGCATCTCGTACGGCGAGCGCCAGTTCCCGCGAGCCGGCGCCGGTGGCCACGAGCATCTGAGCGTGGCCCAGCTCGATGAACTTCTGGCCCCAGGTTTCCCAGTTGACGCCGGCTGCGCCGGCCAGATCGCTGGGATTGCACCAGGCGATGCGGCGACCGGTGGTCCTGAATCCTCGCAGCGATTTCAGGGCCGCCTCCGCCACCGCCGGCGTGCAGCTTGGGGCATGGAGCATCGTAGTTCCGCGAACGGTAAGCAGCGCGCCGGGCTCAGAAGCCAACGGCACCATGCCGAGTGCGAATGTTCCGGGCGAAATGACGGAGGATGTATCTAACAGAGCCATGATTGATTTCGGTTTTTAATTAGGAACCACGAAACACACGAAAGAACAAAATTGAAACTAGGAATGTCTCAGCGGTCAGCAGTGCATCGAGTTCGGGAGGGCGAGACTCCCGCCGAGCCGGGAAGCATCTACCCGTGCACGGCTCGGCAGGAGCCTCGCCCTCCCATACTTTCGTGTGTTTCGTGTGTTTCGCGGTTAAAGGTTTTAGAATTAGCCGACCAGTCGCAACGCCGGCTGGTTGAGGGCGTAAAGCAATTCACGAGCGGCTTCGGCGTCGGTAGTTTCGGCGGCGCCGAATTGGAAACCGCCGCGGTCGCGGCTGCCGGAGATGACCACCACGTCACCCGGCTCGGCCATGGCGACGGCCCAGGCGATCGCCTCGCCGCGGTCGGCGGCGACTTGCAGCGCGTCGCGATTGGCTTCATGCGGCGTCCAGGCGTCTTCGACAGCGGCAACCGCGTCGGTGACGATCGCCACGTCCGCCATCTTGCGCACCACGCTGCGAATGATCGTGGCCTCGGTTGGATCCGCAGGCAGTTCGTCGCTGAGGATGCAGATCACGCGGCCGGTGGCGAGCTGACGGGCCGTGCGGAGGCTCGAACGGAGCCCGCAGGCGGTGTGGGCGGCATCGACGAACACCGCGAACTCTTGTCCGCAGTCGACGCGTTCCATCCGGCCCGGCAGCTTGGTAATCTTTTCGATGCCCGCAGCGATCGTTTGCAGATCGACGCCGTGGGCCAGGGCCGTCGCGGCGGCGGCCAAACAATTCGACACGTGTGCGTCGCCGACGATCGTCGTACGAATCGCCGCGGAGTCGACGCCGGCGGTGAGTACAAACACCGTCTCGCACGCGTTCCGCTCGACGATCTCCGCGGTTATTTGCGCCTGCTCGCCCAGGCCGTAGGTGAGTGCCGGCCCGTCGATTTCGCTGAGCCACTTGCAGCTCACCGGATCGTCGGCGTTGATCACCGCCAGCCCCGCAGCCGATAGGTGATCGAGCACGCGACGCTGGGCGTCGCGATAGTTCTGAATCGAATGATGCAGATCAAGCCGGGCCGAATCGATTGTCATCGATACGACCGTGTCGAGCTCGACGCCAGCGAGCTTCATTTGAGCTAGGGCTTCACTCGAGATTTCGACCAGGGCGTGGCTGCACCCGGCGGCGTCCATGCGGGCCAATCGCGACGCAAGGGCGGACGGCGAGAGCTCGTCGACGCCTGGGCCCTGGCTCATGCCATCGTACGACTTGAGCGTGCTGACGACGCCTACGTCGTGCCCTGCGGCGACGTAGATGGATTCCAGCAGTGCGATGACGCTCGACTTGCCCTGCGTGCCGACGACGCCGATCACGCGCAAGCGGCGCGAGGGATGGTCGACCAGGGCGTGGCACAACTCGCCAAGCGCTTCGCGGGTGTCCTCGACGTGGTAGACCGGCGCGTCGAAGATCGGCAGCATCCGCTCGGCAATCACCGCCGCAGCGCCGCGCTTCACGGCGCGCACGGCAAAGTCATGCCCATCCGCCGCGTCGTCGAGCACCGCGACAAAAGCGTCGCCGGGTTGAACCTTTCGCCAGTCGCTGGTGCAACCGGTGACGGTGGCGCCCGTGGCGCCGGTGCGGCACGCCGCCGAGAACAGCGCGTCCAGAGATACGCCTAGACAGTGCGACATACAGGCCTCCTTGCCTGAGCGGGTCGTGTCGCAAATGGGCGGGAATCCATTCCCGCTTCGAGGGTCGGAAGTTGACCCCATAACCGCGGGAGCGTCAAGGCGAGTTGAAGCGTTTGTACCCTGTCACCCCGAGGTCCGCCGAGGGGTCCGGCATGTGTACTCGACGCGGACCCCTCAGAAGACCTCGGGGTGACAGGGTTCGAAGGCGTGACAGGGTTCCTACTGCCAGCGAAACTCTTTTGAGCTACAGTAGTTCCTACTAGGCGGACCCTCCCAGCGTCATCTCCGACAGCATCCTTCATGCACTCCGGCCCTCCCGTTTCTGGCAGCAAGCACTTTGCTGCCGTTCCTCGCCAGCGCTCGCTGCTATCGACGAGCTTTTTGGGCCTGCTGGCGACGCAACTGCTGGGCGCCACCAACGACAACATCCTGCGCTGGCTGGTCATCGGCATCGGCAAGGACTATGCCGACGTCAACGTCAGCTTTCTGCTGGCGATGGGCACGGCGGTGTTCGTGCTGCCGTACATTCTGCTGGCGGCGCCGGCCGGGTATCTGGCCGACCGGTTCAGCAAGCGGCAGGTGATCGTCTACTGCAAGGTGGGCGAGGCCGCGATCATGGCGCTGGCGATCGTCGGCATTCTCTACGGCCACGTCTGGTTCATGATGCTCGTGCTCGGGCTGGCCGGCGCGCAGGCAGCGCTGTTCGGGCCGTCGAAGCTCGGCAGCATTCCGGAGATGGTCGACCCAACGCGCATCTCCGCGGCTAACGGTCTGATCGGCCTGACGACCGTGTTCTCGACGATGGTGGGCACGTGGGTCGGCAGTTGGCTGGCGGACTTCACCGGCGAGAAGGGACAAGAGCACTGGCAGTGGTCGGCGATCGTGCTGTTGGGCGTCGCGGCGGCGGGTTGGGCGACGAGCCTCCTGATTCATCGCGTGGCGCCGGGCGATCCGACGCGCAAGTTTCCCTGGGACATGCTGCAGCAGAGCATTCGCGATCTCAAGACGCTGGCCCACACGCCGGCGATGCTCCGCGTGGCGATGGGGATTATGTTCTTCTGGACGCTCGCGGCGCTGGCCCACCTGAACATCGACCAGTTCGTCTTCGAAGCCGGAGGCGCCAAGCAGACGCAGGTGGCGCCGATGCTGGCCGCACTGGTCGTCGGCATCGGCGTGGGGAGCGTGCTAGCCGGCATTTGGTCGGCTGGGCGCGTGGAGCTTGGCATCCTGCCGCTGGGCGCCTTGGGTCTGGTGGCGGTGCCGATCGCGCTGTACACGGTCGAGGGCGCGCTGTTCGACGTCTTTGGCGAGTGGACGATCAGCTACATCGCCGCCTGCGTGTTGCTGTTTCTACTGGGCGCCTCGGCGGGGCTGTTCGACGTGCCGCTGGCCTCCTACATGCAGCACTACAGCCCGACGGATAAGCGCGGCTCGGTGCTGGCGGCGAGCAACCTGCTCACGTTCGGCGGCATGCTGGTGGCGGCGGTCGCATTCGCGGGAATGCGGGCGCCGGTCCATGAGGGATCGCTGCGGAACGTCACCGCTCAATATCCGAACGATCCGGCGGCAGTCGCCTTCGCCCGCGAGCAGTGGGACCAGATGCGGGCTCAACTGGCCGCCGACGAGAGCATTGACGTCGAGAAGCTCGTCGAGGAGCACACCGAGCAGGAAGCGGCGATCATCCGCGACGTCCACACCGAGCTCGTCGGCCTTCCACTGCTGAGTGCGCGGCAGATCTTCTTCCTGTGCGGCATGCTCACGGTGCCGGTGCTGATTTACATCGTGGTCCTCATCCCGCAGGCGACGCTGCGGTTCATCGCCTGGCTGCTTACGCACAGCATCTACAAAGTCCGCGTCTACGGCCGGCCCAATCTACCGGAAGACGGCCCTGCCCTGCTCGCGCCGAACCATGTCACCTGGCTCGACGGGCTGCTGCTGGTGGCGGTGTCTCCGCGGCCGGTGCGGCTCATCGTTTCGCGCGAAGTGATTGAGAACCCGTGGATGCGCGGCATGGCCCGCATCATGGGCGTGATTCCCATCTGGCGCAGCCCCAAAGGGCTGAAGTCGGCCATCGACACGGCGCGCGATGCGCTTAACAAAGGGGAGCTGGTCTGCATCTTCCCCGAGGGCCGCATCAGCCACAGCGGCCAGTTGCAAACCTTCAAGCCGGGCGTGCTGGAGATCTTGAAGGGCGCCGACGCGGCGGTCGTTCCGGTCTACCTGGATGAACTCTGGGGGAGTATCTTTAGCTTGCGCGGCGGCAAGCTTTTCTGGAGATGGCCCGAGCTGGGCGCGCGGCGGGTTTCCATCTGGTTCGGCTCCCCGCTGACCGAGCCGAAAAATGTTTACGAAATCCGTAACGCCGTGCAGTCGCTCGGCGCTGAAGCAGTTACACGCAGGAAACAGCGAGTGATGGTGCTTCCACGACTGATGATCCGCAAGTGCCGCAAGGCGATGATGCGCCTGAAGATCGCCGACTCGACCGGCCAGGCGCTCACCGGCGGTCAGCTTTTGATGCGCACGTTCATCCTTCGCCGGCTGCTGATGCGGGAAGTCCTGTCGAAGAAATCGGCAGATGAAAAGTACGTCGGCGTTTTGCTGCCGCCCTCCAACGGCGCGGTGCTGGTGAACACGGCTCTGACGCTGGCCGGACGCGTGGCTTGCAATCTGAACTACACCGTCTCGGCCGAGGTGATGAACAAGTGCATCGCCAAGGCGGGGATCAAGCACGTCCTGACCAGCCAGAAGGTGCTCGACAAGCTGGGGATGAAGCTCGACGCGAACGTCGTGCTGCTGGAGGATCTCAAGGATAAGCTGACTAAGGCCGACAAGATCGCCGCCGTGTTGATGGCCTACGCCACGCCGGTGTTCCTGCTCGATCGCATTTTCGGCCTGCAACGGCTCGACGGCGACGATGAGCTGACGGTGATCTTCACCTCCGGCTCGACCGGCGATCCCAAGGGCGTCGTGCTCACATTTCACAACATCGGGTCGAATGTCGAAGCCATCGACCAGGCGATCCATCTGGACCGCAACGATACGCTCATTGGCATCGTGCCGTTTTTCCACTCACTGGGGTACACCGTCGCATTGTGGACGGTGCTGGGGCTCGACATCCGCTGCGTGTACCACTACTCGCCGCTGGAGGCGCAGCAGGTCGGCAAGCTCGCCAAAAAATGGGGCGCCACCGTGCTGCTCGGCACGCCGACGTTCTTGCGTAACTATCTGCGGCGCGTCGAGCCGGAGGACTTCGATCGATTGGAGGTCGTCGTCGCCGGGGCCGAAAAGCTGCCGATACCACTATGCGACGCCTTCGAGGAGAAGTTCGGCGTCCGGCCCGTCGAGGGCTACGGCACGACCGAGCTTTCGCCGCTGGTGAGCGTGAATATCCCGCCGAGCCGCTCGCAGAAAGGCGAGATCGACGCGAAGGAGGGCACCGTCGGCCGGCCAGTCGCAGGCGTCGCGGTGAAGACGGTGAATCCGGATACGTATGAAGACCTCCCGGTGGAGTCGCCCGGCATGCTGCTCGTGAAGGGGCCCAACGTGATGAAGGGGTACCTGCACGATGCGGAGAAGACGGCCGAAGTGATTCGCGATGGCTGGTACGTCACCGGCGACATCGCGAAGATCGACAAGCACGGGTTCATCGAGATCACGGGGCGCATCAACCGCTTCTCCAAGATCGGCGGCGAGATGGTGCCGCACTTGAACGTCGAGGAGGCGATCCAGCAGTTCGTGCAGGGCGGGAATCAGGACGAGATGCTCGCGGTCGTCACCTCGGTACCCGACGAAAAGAAGGGCGAGCGGCTGGTAGTCGTTCATACCAAAGGCATGACGAAGAAGCCGGCTGAGGTGTGCGAGCATCTCAAAAGCGCCGGACTGCCAAATTTGTGGATCCCCGGCGCCGACAGCTTCATGGAGGTCGATGAGATACCGGTCCTCGGCACGGGCAAGCTCGACCTCAAGGGGCTGGCCGACGTGGCGCGGGAGCGATTCTGCGCGGATGGCGCTTGCCATTAAACACTTAGCCCCCGGTCACTGACTGGGGGCTAAATGTGGATTCGCTCCGATCGGTTCACTCCTCAACCGTCTCGACTTCTGTTTCCGCGGGTACTTCCCCCTCGGTCTCACCCGGCTGGCGGATGTTTGTGGCGGTGCGGCGGATGTATGAATCCTCGATCGGCCCTTGTTGGGTGATGCTCAGCCGATCCTCATAGAAATCGAACTTCCGTACCACTTTGGCGATGCTCGGCAGCAGGCCGATCGCCTCCATGATCGCCTCGCGGTCCTCTTCGCTCGCCTCGGCGGCGGCCATGCCGAGGAACATCGGCAGCATCATGCCGGCCTTCTCGATGCCGTCGGCCGCCGCACGGACGCCGTCGCCGATGTTGCTGTACTTGACCGCATAGACCTCCCCGTCGGCGTCGACGTCGAAGTCCTCGAGCAAGTCGCTGTCGGCGATCGACTCGGCCTCGCCCTCACGCACGGCGAGCAGCTTCTTCGCCGCGTCGATGTGCGATGAAATGATCATCCAGCCGTCGTGGAACCCGATCACCGGGCGGGCGCCGGACATGACGAGCACGTTGGCGCGAATCTCTCGAAATCCGTCGAGCCCTTCGGCGTCGACGGTCTCGAAATTCTGGGCGGCCACTGCCGGCAGTTCCTTCAGGTTCTCAAACGCCCGGTCGAGCAGTTCGCGAATCCGCTCGGGATTGTCGCACTTCAGCGCGGTTACGCCTTGCGTCGACTCCTTGCCATTGTCGCCTTCGATGACCAGCCGCACCGAAACGCACTCGCCTGAGAAGCTCTGCAGAATGTCCTCGTCGAGGTCGACGCCGATCTCTTCCTGTACCTCGGCGAACTTCTGCAGGCCCTCTTCGGACTTGGGAAAGTGCTCGCGGACAATGTCGAGAATCCCGTCGTACAGCACGTGCAGATTCAGGCCGGTGGTCATCCAAACGCTTTTGGCCTCGGCCGGGACCCAGCTCTTCCAATCGTCGAACGGCTTGCCCTGGGTGAGCGCCTTGCCGAGCAGCTTCTCTTCGGCGTCGTCAGTCAGTTTTCCCAGCGCGACGGCGCGGTTCTGGCCGTCCTCGGTGTATTCAACCGTGATTTCGTAGTCGAGGATCGAAATCTCTTCGACAATCCGGTCCATCAGCTTCGCCACGCGCTGGGCGTCTTCATCGTTGGCCGCTTTCTCGCGGATGAAATCGCCGATGCCGCCTAGGTCCTTCCACAAGGTTTGGCCGTCGAAGAAGACCACCACGTCTTCAGGTTTCGGCAAATGCTTCATGGCCTCCTTGAATCGCGGATCGTCGAACTTTGATTTCCCGCTGCCGCCGGCGAGCTGCCCGACGCTGGTGCGCAAGAGTTCGGGCGACGAGCTGAACAGGAACACATCGCCGACCTGCGCCGCGCTCGGCTGGAAGGGCGACTCCTTGGGAAGCCGCAACGTTGTGATTTCGACGTCGCCGACGTCGCTGGTTTCCACGTTCACCTTGCCCTCGCTCCACTCGGCGAACAGTTCGAAGAGCTGCTTGACGCCCTGCTCACAGCCGTCGGCGTCTTCCTCGGTGAGCCGAAAGGCGAGCAGTTGTTGGTTGAACGGACCGGCGAATTTCTGGGCGAAGATGAACTCCTCGGCATTGCCCAGGGCCTTTACGTTGATCGGCTCCACCGCTTCGCGCACCTTTTCCCAGGCGGAGCGGGCCTGCTCCAACTTTTCGTCGGGAACGCGAGCGGTGATCAGCTTGACGATCCGCTCGCCGATGCGCTCCTCGCGAGCCGTTTCCCAGGCGTCCTTCAAGTATTCGCGCTGGTAGTCCCGCTCGGGGTTATGTTTGGCGTACACCGCCATGTACACCTCGGCGGGAATGGCCGTTTGCAGGTCCGTTTCCGCCAAGCCGCTTCGCGAAAGCGTGGGAACCAGGGCTACGGCCGCCGCGAGCGACCACAATAGCGACGCGATTGTTCGACGCATACAGTCCTCCCTCATGGTTAATTGGCGCAGCGGCCCGGGGGTGGCGCGGCGCATTATCACGCGCACCGCGAGCCGCGGTAGTGGTCCGTTGGAAGCTTATTTAGCCCCGCCGCTTGCGGCGGGACCGCGGGGCGAGCCCCGCAGCTAAATGAACTCCAAAAGGACCCACACGACCTGATGCGCCTGCGGCTATTCGCCGGAAGGGCGAAGCTATTGGCCAGCGGCGGAAAAGATTTTCTATTAAGCCCGCAGAGACTTGCGGCGCGCCTGCCGGCCGCGTGCGCCCGCCATGACCATCGCGGCCATCGCCAGCACTGCCGCTGCCGGTTCCGGCACGGCCGCCACGGCGAGCGTGGCGCCGGGGGTGCTCCCCAGTTGCTGCTGCCAGGAGAGGAAGTCGCGGCCGTCGACGTCGCCGTCGGCGTCGGCGTCTCCGTCGCCCTGACTGGCGCCGGCGACAGTTCCGAAGCCCCCGCGCCACCGGGTGAGGTCAGCCGAATCCACGTCGCCGTCGCCGTCGAAGTCGGCAATCGCGCCGCCGGCGACCACCGAGAGCGTCAGGCTGGTCGGCTGGTAGTCGACGTCCCACTCCAGCCCCGAACCGAGCGATGGCAGGTTTTCCGCGGCGAACATCCCAGCGAGCCCGCCGGAAGCCGAGACGACCTCAAACATATCGCCCAGTTCCGGAGCGAATCCGCCGGCCAACTGCACGTCGAGTTGTCCGGCGAGCGTGGCCTGTCCCGATACCTCCAGCGGCGCGAAGTCTTCCTCAGTGCTGAGGCTGCTGAGTTGCAGGCTGACGAGCGACGTCGGCGTGAATGACAGGTCCTCCAGCGTGAGCAGTTCGGCGCCCGGCGCCAAGAAAACGTCGCCGTTATTGGTCAGCGCGTCATGAAACACGACGCTGGCGTCGTTGCCGATAACGATCTCGGCCCCGGCGGCGTTCGTAACCGCGCCAAAAACGTCGTTAACGCCGCCGACCAGCGCCAATTGAGCGCCCGAGTTGTTGTTCAGTCCGCCGCTGAAGCGAACCAGGCCGCTGCGCATATCGATGTCGCCCGAGTTGGTAGCGGAGCCCAGCACCTCCATTTCCCCGCCGTTCATGTGGATCAGACCGGCGTTGGCGAGATTGTTTCCAAGAATCAAGGCGCTGCCCGATTGGGTGCGGATCTCACCGGCGGCGGCGTTGGCCACCGACCCGTTGATTCGTCCCGCGCCGCGCACGATGCCTTGATTGTTCAGACCGCCGCCCGCGTTGAGGCGGCCGCCGCCCAGCAGCATTTCGCCGCCGGTCCCGATACGCGCCTGGCCCGAGACGTTGGCCAC
>DASVCM010000058.1:0-2576 GCA_036381635.1 Lacipirellula sp. | reverse complement strand
CCGGCGTCGCAGCCGCCGGCAACCAATCCGCAGACGCCGGCGACGCCGATTTCAGCCGGCTCGAACTGGCGATAGCAGGGCGGCCCGCCCATCGATCGCCGTCATCCTGAGCGCAGCGAAGGATCTAGCGTGACGCCAGATTCCTCGCTTCGCTCAGAATGACCTGGCACTGCTGACGGCCGCGTGGTGCGCTGGCGGCAGGGCGGCATATCCCGGCCGAAACCGGCCCCGAAACGAACATAACAACGATTATCGGACGTTGCTAATTGGGTCAAAGTCCTGCCCTTGATGCACGTCACCAGAGGTGAAATTCTTGGTCGTCGACGACGAGCATGTGCACCGTTCCCTTCAAGCGGTCCGCCTCGAGCCAGACTTCGACGATGACAACGACTCCATCGTCGGTCCAAAGCGTTTGACAGCGATCGGAGGAATACGTGCCAATCGACGGCGACAAGCCGACGGATTTTAGGTCCCGTTCGTAATGGGCAAGGATTCGCTGGCAAAGATCCGCCGGGTGGCTGCCTGTGCGCGGAGCGACAATGGAGAAGCCGTGGCTGGTCCTGGCCTGCGAGTTGAATCTTGCCGGGTTGCCAAGATCGAAGAATCCCCACCGTTCGTCCCAGGATGAAGCGAAGTACTTGTCGAAGTACTTCTTGGTTATTTGCTGCGAATCGTAAGTGACGCCGCGGGCGGGCTGCAGCAGGTTCTCCACGAGCTGGGCCATCAACAGGTTGTGACGGCGGGCGGTTTCGAGACGCCAGTTCGAGCGCAGCGCCAGGTAGCCGAGACCCAGGGCAAGAATCGTCGTCATGAAAAAGACCAGACGCAAGCCAAATCGCGGTCCGCGGCGTTTTTCTGGCTGATCGGACACGATGGCGACGGGCGTGCAAACGCCGCCTCTAGGAGGAAACCGCCGATGCGTCGCCCACGGCCTGGTCGATGAACGGGCCGATGCGGCGGAACTTTTCGTAGCGTTTGGCGAGCAACTCGTCAGTCGGCAGTTTCTGAAGCTCGCGGAGCGTTTTGGTCAGGAACATCTTCAGCCGGACGGCCATCTGGTTGTGGTCGCGGTGGGCGCCGCCCAGGGGTTCCTCGACCACGTCGTCCACCACGCCCATTTCGTGAAGATGCTTGGCCGTGATCTTCAGCGCCCGAGCGGCCTGGGGCGCGTAGTCGTGGCTCTTCCAAAGAATCCCCGCGCAGCCTTCGGGGCTGATCACTGAGTAGTAGGCGTATTCGAGCACCGCGACCTTGTCGCCGACGCCGATGCCCAAGGCGCCGCCCGAGCCGCCTTCGCCGATGACCACGCAGATGATCGGCGTCGGCAGCCGCGACATGGCGAGCATGCTCTCGGCGATCACCTGGGCCTGGCCGCGCTCCTCGGCGCCGATGCCCGGGTACGCGCCGGGGGTGTCGATCAGCGCAATAATCGGCAGGCCGTACTTGGCGGCCAGCTCCATCTTTTCCATCGCCTTGCGGTAGCCCTCGGGATGGGCGCAGCCGAAGTAGCACTCGTTCCGCTCTTTGAGCGTCTTGCCTTTGTGATGGCCCACCAGCATCACCTTGAACTCGTCGAGCTTGGCAAAGCCGGTGCGCAGCGCGCGGTCGTCGCCGAAGAACTTGTCGCCGTGGAGTTCGACGAACTCGTCGAACACCAGGTCGACGTAATCCATGAACATCGGCCGCTCGGGATGACGGGCGACCCGAACAGTTTCCCAAGGGTCGAGGTTCTTGTAGATCGAGCGGAGCGCGTCGGTGAGCTGCTTTCGCAAGCCGCGGATTTGCTCGCGGACTTCGACCGTCTTGGGTTCAACCGTTTCGAGATCGCGGATTTGCGCTTCGATCTCGTGGATGGGTTGTTCGAATGGGAGTTGGAAGGTTGTTGCCATATTGATGGTCATGCTGAGGTCCGCCGAAGCATCTGGCGCCGGCACACATGCCAGACCCTTCGGCAGGCCTCAGGGTGACAGGGTTCGCTCGTGGTTAATCTTCTTCTTTAGCCGCTTCCTCGGTCTTCGGTTGCGGCTTTCTGGGTTTGATTTGGAACACGCGGCCGGCTTTCAGGTCGCGCATGAACTCTTTCAGTGAGTCGGGCCGCTCCTTGGGTTCCTTCGCCAGCATGCGGTGGAGCAAGTCGGCGAAGTCGGCGTGGACGTTCTTATTCAGCACGCTCACATGCGTCGGCTTGGTGCGCAGATGTTTGTTGAGCAGTTCCGATGAGCTTGTGCCCGTGAACGGCAGCTTGCCGGTGATCAACTCGTACACCATGCAGCCGAAGCTGTAGATGTCGGCCCGCTCGTCCACCGCCTGTCCGCGTATCTGCTCGGGCGCCATGTAGCTGTAAGTGCCCTGCACCGGCATTTTGTTGCTGAGGAGCTTGCCCAGGCCCTTTTTAATCTTCCGCGTGAGGTTGAAGTCGATCAGGCGGATGTTGTTCTCTTCGTCCACCAGAAAGTTATCGGGCTTGATGTCGCGATGGACCCAGCCGCGGTCGTGCATGTGCTCCAAGGCTTCGGCGCACTGCATCAGAATCTTGTCGAGCCGCCAGTGGAGATAATCGAGCTGCCCCTGGATTT
>DASVCM010000057.1:0-3281 GCA_036381635.1 Lacipirellula sp. | reverse complement strand
CCGGCCCAAGAGCCCGAGCGCGACGAGGTCGCCACGCCGCACAGCGCTGCAACGCTGACGCCGCCGGCCGATGCGCCCATGCAGAACCCGTTCGCAACCACGCCGGTCGATCGCTACGGCGCGCCGGCTGCGGTCGAAGCTCAGCCTGCGGAGGCGTCGCCGGCGCCGAACGAAGCTGCCATGACGACGCCGACCATCGAACCGACGGCTCACATCGAACCTGTTCAATCTGCCGCCGTGGCGCAGGCCGCGGCTATGATGTCCGCAGCGGAGCCGTCGCCCGCTCCACCGGTGGAAGTCACTCGCGGCCAGGAGCCGGTGAGCGAAAATCCGCTCCGCTCCGGCGCCCGATCTCCGCAGACAAGCGCGGTTGCACGCGACGCCTTCGGCGGCAGCCCCGCGAGCAACAGCCAACCGAAGTCCCTCGGCTCGCCTGCAACAAGCCAAGCCAGTGACGCGGCCCCGCAACCGAATGTGATCACGCCGACGCCGGGTGCGGTCGCGCCGCCGGAAGGGCAGGGCGGCCGCTACTTTGGCAGCGCCGCCGCACAAGCGTTCGCTACGCCGAAGGCCTCGCCTGCAGCAGACGCTGATGCCTACGCCGCTGCAGAGCCGACGCCTGCGGAGCCTGCTCCGACTTCGGCGCCCACCCATCCGTTTGGCTCGGCCGCGCCGACATCCTTGCCACAGCAGGCACCGAACTTCGCCGCCGAGGTCCAAGCGCCAGCGCCCGCGGCGCTGATGGCCGATAACGCCGGCGTCACGCCCACGCCCGGCGTTGCCGCGATCGACGGCGCCGGCCGCCCCGGCGAACGAATCCTCGAAGGCATCCAAAGCCCCGCGATCAGCATTCAGAAGCTCGCCCCGCCGGAAATTCAGGTCGGCAAGAAGTGCACGATCGCCGTGCGGATTCAGAACACGGGCAAGCAGTCGGCCCATAATGTTCAAGTTCGCGATGAAGTCCCCTTCGGCACGCAGCTCATCGGCACAGCCCCGAAGGCGACGGTCGCCGGGCCGCAGGTCGCGTGGGATCTCGGCACGCTCTCGCCGGGCGATGAGCGGATTGTCGAGATGGAGTTGCTGCCCACGGAAGAGGGCGAGCTGGGCAGCATCGCCACCGTCTCGTTCTCCGCGCAAGCTTCGGCCAAAGTCCGCTGCACGCGGCCTCAACTGGCCCTGCGGCTGTCCGCGGCCCCGCGCGTGATGATCGGCCAGCAGCACATTGTGCAGATTGAGGTGACCAATCCCGGCTCCGGCGACGCCACCGGCGTCATGCTACTGGAAACCATCCCCGCGGGAGTGAGCCACGAAGCCGGTCCCGCCCTCGAATTCGAAGTCGGCACGCTGAAGGCCGGCCAGTCGCGTCAGCTTGATCTGGTGCTAACCGCCGAGCAAGCCGGACGCATCATCAACACGATGACCGCTCGCGCCGACGCGAACCTCGAGGTCGAAGCCGCCTGCGAATTCGAAGTGATTGCTCCGGAGCTGAAGGTCTCGGTCGACGGTCCCAAGCAGCGCTACCTGGAACGGCCGGCGACATACACCGTCAGCATCGACAACCCCGGCACTGCCACCGCCAAGGACGTTCAACTCATCACCCAGTTGCCGAAGGGCCTGCAGTTCGTCTCGGCGAACAACCTGGGCGAGTACGACCCGGCCACGCATAGCGTCGTCTGGAGCCTGGCCGAGCTGCCGGCCAAGGAGCGCGGCACGGTCGAGCTGACGGCGCTGCCGGTCGAAACGGGCGAGCACAAGCTGGAGGTCGCCAGCCGCGCCCTTCAAGGGCTGGAGGATCGTACCGAAGCGAGCGTGAATGTCGAAGGGCTGGTCGCGCTCTCGTTCGAGGTCAGCTCGGTCGCCGGCGCCATCGAGGTCGGCGGCGAGACGTTCTACGACGTGACCGTCGTGAACCAGGGCACCAAGGCGGCCGCGAACGTGCAGGTCGTCGCCGCCATGCCCGATGGCCTGCGGGCGATGAGCGGCCAAGGCGCCACGCGCGCCGTGGTCGAGGGCGACAAGCTCGTCTTCGCTCCGCTGGCGCAACTGGCGCCAAAGGCCGAGGCGAAGTTCCGCGTCCAGGTCCAGGGCCTGCGGCCCGGCGACCTGCGGGCCCAAATCTCAGTCACCGCCGACGAGGTGCAGGACCCGATCACCAAGGAACAGAGCACGCACGTCTACGCCGATCAGTAAGCCGGCGGCGAGTGTTAGATAGCCCGGCCATCCTGGCCGGGCGACGAGCCAGATTGGCTCGGCGATATAGGATCGAGCGCTCTAGCTGCTACTGTTCTGCCGCCTTGAACGTCGCTTTCACATCCACAGCAAAGCCTGGCAGCAATTTCGACGTCGCTGCCTGGCCGGGAGTGAATTCACCGATCAACTCGTAAGCGCGGCCCTGGAGTGTGAGAACGCTGATCTGCTGCTGCTGCGGATCGACGATCCAGTATTCGGAGATTCCAGCTTCCGCATAGTCCTTCCGCTTCTTGATGTGATCCCGCTCGCGACTTTTGCGGTCGTCGCTCACGATTTCGACGACCAAGTCCGCTTTATCCCAGTAACGGCCTAAACCCGAATCCTTCCCGCGGCCCAAAAAAACGATATCGGGTTCGCGGAACTTATCCTCAGCAAGCCGCACTCTTAACACCGACGGCAAAACTTCGCCAAGGTCGTGCGCGTCAACGAACTCTTTTAGTCGCATGAACAAGAAAACGAGAATCCGTTGATGGATGACCGTCGGCGTCGGGAGTACCTCAATCCTTCCCGCCGTGAATTCGACAAATCGATTGATGTCGTCGGTTAACGAGAGATACTCCTCCACGGACCACTGCCCCTGCGGCGGGAACAGTAGCGCAACATCCCAGGCAGGCTCTGAACCGTAGGCGGAAGTTGTCGGCGAAGTGGACATGGAAGGTCCCTGCAAAAAATGATTGGGCCCCTCAAATTATAACCTAACTCCGTCGCCGCACTAAGACGGCGAAGTCGTCGACACCAAGCGATCCAAATGCACCGCTACGCAATCCGCCAGCACCGGCGGGTTGTAGCCGCCTTCCAGGGCGCTCACGATGCGTCCTTCGGCATGGTCGTTAGCCACCGCCTGCACCAGTCGAGTCAGCTCCGCAAAGTCTTCCGTTTCAAGCCCGAGTGAGCCAATCGGATCGGCGGCGTGGGCATCGAATCCCGCGCTGATGAGCACAAGCTGCGGTTTGATCTTCGCCGCGAATTGCGTGAGCTCATCGCCAAACCGCGCGAGGTAATCACGCCGCGGCGTGCCGAACGCGAACGGC
>DASVCM010000056.1:0-6107 GCA_036381635.1 Lacipirellula sp. | reverse complement strand
CTCAATCTCCTCGTCCCGAGTGGGATAATCAACCTGGATCAGGAACATGAAGCGATCCAACTGCGCCTCGGGCAGCGGATACGTCCCCTCCTGCTCGATCGGATTCTGCGTCGCCAGCACGAAGAACGGCTGCGGCAGCGCGTGCCGCTGTCCGCCCGCGGTCACTTGCCGCTCCTGCATCGCCTCCAGCAGAGCGGCCTGCGTTTTCGGCGGCGTGCGGTTGATCTCGTCGGCCAGCACCACGTTCGCGAACACCGGCCCCGGCAGAAATCGAAACAGCCGCTCGCCCGACTCGCGGTCGTGCTGAATGACTTCCGTTCCCGTGATGTCAGCCGGCATCAAATCGGGCGTGAACTGAATGCGGTTGAAATCGAGCGACAGCGTCTCGGCGAGCGTTCGCACCAGCAGCGTCTTGGCCAGTCCCGGCACGCCCACCAGAAGGCAGTGTCCGCCGGCAAACAGCGCGATGAGCAGTTGCTCAACGACTTCGTGCTGACCGACGACGGCTTTGGAAAGCTCCTGCCGCAGGTGATGGAACGATTCGTTGAGCTGCGCGATGGCTTGCGTATCGTCTTGGTCTTGCATGCACGCTCCGGCGTTCGGTCGAAATGAATGTCGCGTCAATCTGCTACGGCCGCGTCAGGCGTCGTCGCTTCAAGCTGGAAACCGGTCAGCCTGGTCGGGCCGGCGGCCACAACGTACACGTCCTCGTTCGGTCCGCTGCTACCTGCTATTAGATGGGCCCCGCCGGCCCCGGGCAAAGGCGCCGAGCGGCCGGTGGGCCGACCGGTGACTCGATCGACAACGAGAATGTCGCCCGCCGTCGGCCAAAAAATAGACCCGCCGGCGACGGCCCCCTGCCCTGCCCCGCCGTGAAGCTCGTCGCCCCAACTTGGATCAAGCCTGCCGCTGCCGGCGTCGAGCCGCCAAAGTCGCTCGCCGGTGAGGATCACGTGGTCGCTGTCGACTGCCAACAGATCGGCGTCCGGGCCAGGCAGCGGCGCGGACCAAATCTCTTTACCGCCCGCCGCGCTGAAGGCGAGCACTTGGTCGGAGTCGCTGGGCGCGGCAAAGACGATTGCGCCGTCCACAACGCACGGGTTCGGCGGCCGCACGATGGCCGTCACCTCCTCCCGCCGCTCGGCGCGCAGCGAACGTTGATAGGTGCGCAGCCATCGCGGCTGGCCGTCTTCAAGCCGCAGCGATCCGATCATGCCGAAGTTCGTGTTGACGTACAGCACGCCCTCGTGAAGGGCCAACTCGCAGTGCGCCGGCTGAGAGTCGCTGAACTGCGCCGCGTCGAACGCCCAACCGAGCGAACGCCGCCAGAGGAGCCGCGAGGCGCCCCAGTCGTAACACGCGATTGAAACTTGTATGCCCTGCTCGTGGGTCAGCTCGCAGATGACGACCCGCGAGCCCACGACTACCGGCGCGCCCGCAAAAATCGTCCGGGGCTGTTCCGGCCGTCGCTCAAACATCTGCGCGCCGTCGCGCTCCAGATCGACGCCCACGAGTCGCGACTCGGGCGTTTCCTCCGAGTGAGACGACTGGCGATAGATCACGGCGAAGGCCTTGCCACGATCGACCGCCACCGTAGAGCCAAAGATCGAAGGCGACGCATCCGCCGCGAAGAGCGTGCGGGCTTCTGCGATCGACTTCGAGGCGTTGGCCTCAACGGCGCGGATGCCCGACGCATCGGAGAATACGACGCCGCCGTCCACCAGGATGGGAAAGGTGATGGGCTGCGGCACGAGGCTCGCGTCCGCCATCGGCGAGTCGATGTCGATCGACCACTCCTGCTGGAATTCAGCCTCCGCGGGTATCGAAAGCTCGACGACGCTGGTCCGCCGTGGATTCGCGAACAGCGTGGGCCAGTGGTTTTCTGCGGCAGGTTCCGGCCAGCTTCGGGCCTCGTTAAGCACCGCGCGAAGCCGCTCGACCAGATTGCCATCGCTGCCGGCAAGGCGACCCGTGGCGTCAGGATGTTCCGCTTGGATTAACTCGATCTCACGCGTCGCCCGATCGAAGTCGCCTTCGCGGACCGAAACCAGCGCCAGGGTCGCTCGGAGTTTTCCCTTCTCGTTCGACGAATCGGGATAGGCGAGGAGGCCTTCAGCGGTTGCTGGATGGATCCGTTGCCACGCGGTTCGCGCGCTTTGATAGTCGCCCCGTTCCAGGGCGATCTCTCCAAGCGCCCACAGCGCATCGTCCCCGGCGCTGCTGCAGAACGCCTCGTCCACAACTCGCTGCAGCGCGCGCTCGTCGCGCTCGGCGACGCCCTGCTCCAGCCACGGCTCCGCAACGGGATCGATGCGCCGGCGGTAAGTCGCCAGCCCCTCGGCAGGGAGCAACGCCAGCCGCCGATGCACTGCCTCGCGCACGCCAACATAAGCCTCCGGCCCGACGGCAACCCAGCCCTCGGCCGGCGACGCCAGCAGTTCATCGGCGATGCTGCACAGCTCGCCCCACGACTCCTGCTCGGCGAGCACGTTCAGCCGCTCAAGCTTCCGCTGCACCTCGCCGCGCGGCCGGGCGACGCGCGGCCGCAACATTTCGGGAGCGATTTCGCCGACGGCAACCTGAGCGATAGCGGCCTCGCCCAGGCAGGCGATGCAGAAGCCCCCCAAAAACAGCGAGACCAGGCTCCGTCGTAACCGCGCGGGCGAGGCTACCGCCGAGCCGTGCGACGTGGATCCGATTTCGGCTCGGCGGGAGCCTCGCCCTCCCAGCTCAATGCGCATTCTGCGGAGAGGATACAAGTTGAACACAAGGACCGTTGGGCTAGAGGACTGCTGCCGCAGGAGGCTGCTCCATTATAGTTATCTAGCGCAGCTCGAACCAACGGCGGCGGGCCTCCCATGGAGCCCGGCCTGCATGTACGCGCCTACTGCGGCGGACGGCTATACTGCTGCAGCAGGTATCCCGTTAGGAACAAGCCGACCGAGACGACGAGAAACTGCAGCATCTGCCCGGCGCGGATCCGCTCCATCAGTTGGGCGATCATCGCCAGCGGAGGAATCGTGAGGCCGGCAAGTTGTAGCAGGCGTGCGATCATTTGCATCGCCGCACGGTAACCTCTGGGCAGGCGACTGGCAACTGTGTCGACCGCGAGGACGCCGCGACGCCTTATGGAAGTACGGCCGCCGCAATCCGACGACAAGTTCGCGCGCTACTACGACTTGCGCTGGCAAGTCCTGCGCGCTCCCTGGGGCCAGCCGCGCGGCTCGGAGCGCGACGAGCTGGAAGAACTTGCGGAGCATGCATTGATTGTCGGCGAGTCGGGCGCCCCTTTAGCCGCCGGGCGGCTTCACTTCAATTCACCGGACGAGGCGCAGATCCGCTACATGGCCGTCGCCGAGACGGCCCGCGGACAAGGATTGGGTATGCGGATTGTCGAATACCTGGAAGATGTCGCGCGACAAAAGGGGGCGCGGCGAATCGTGCTTAACGCGCGTGAGGAAGTCGCCGGCTTTTACCGCGGCATGGGCTACGAAATTGTCGGCCCGGGGCCGACCATGTTCGGCGCGGTCGCGCACGTGCGCATGCAAAAGCAACTGTAACGACGCCGGCCTCATGGCCGCGTCGCCGTAATGACATGATACCGCTTGCTCGGCCAGTGCTCGACATTGTTCCACCGCGGCAGCATGAACTCTTCGTACCACTCCTTCCGCTTGGCAACGACGATCACGCGCCCGCCCGGTTTGAGCGAGCGGTGGGCGGCGCTTAAGAACAGCTTCGCAATGCGGAAGTCCGCGTAGTACGGGGGATTGGCCAGCGCGAGGTCATACGTGCCGGCGTCTCGGTACTCGCCCGTTGCATTCAGCTCGGCGGTCACATTGGCGAGCGAGTTTAGCGCGGCCCCGGCCAGCGTACATTCAACAGCTCGCGCATTGCTGTCGACGGCGTGCACTTGAACCGACGGATTGCGCCCTGCCAGAGCCAGTGCCACCGTCCCCGCGCCGCAGCCGATGTCGAGCACCCGCATCCCCGCCGTTAACTCCGCCGCGGCCAATAGCTGCCGGGCGCCCGGGTCCGCCCGCCGATGCGCGAAGACCCCCGGCCTGCTCACCGCCCGGATCAACTGCCCGCAATCGCGAAACGCAAACTCACAGCGGAAGTCGCGCTTTTTGCGCGGCTCGGCCGTTTTGCGGGCCGCGTAAACGGTCGCGTCGCCGAACGCTTCCACGGTCGCCTTGCCGAACAATTCCTCCACTTGCTCGCGCAGCCACTTGTCGCGCGGATTGTCGACGGCTGCCACCAACGTGCCGCCGATTGCCAGGCGAATGCACGCCGACTGCAGGATGTCGCGCGCCAGCTCCCCCTCGCCGTGCATCGAGAGCGGAATGACCGCCAGGTCAATCGCGTCCTCGGGCGGGTCGGCCGCACAAATGAGCGAAAGATTCGTGGCGGCGCCGTCATAGGCGCTTGCCGCTAGCTGTCGCTGATAGTCATCCAGAAACCAGCAGCTTACGCGGCCCGCCGGCCGCTGCTGTGCAAGGCGCCATGCCGCCTGCGCGCGGCCCGCCGTTGTGCAGAGAATCGATTCTCCCGGAAAGTCCGCCGCCAGAGCCAGCGCCCGCTGTTCGGCCGGCCGGATAGGAAGCGACGCCCGGGACCCCACTTCAGGCAAGTTAGGGCGTTCGGGCGGCATCGGCAACTGCAGTCAATGTTGTGGAGAAACGGCCGGGCGATTATACCTCCGCCCGCAAATAGTCGTCATCTTGCTCCGCAAGCTGATGGTCCTCTCACGGAGTGGGAGGACGACACTCCCTCAGGTCTGCACCTAATATGTCGCATACCCGCAAGAGCACGCTGCTGGCCGCCCTCGACGCCTCGTTTCTGCTGGGCGCCGTCTCGACAGTCATCTTCTATATCATCATCCACAGCCCGGCGATGCACGGCAGCCTGCTGCATCGCTACACGACCGAGCACCTGGTCGAGTACGTCGTCGTCGCCCTGTCGTTCTGGGGCCTGGCGGACGTGCTCGGCAAGCTCTTCAGCTATCCTCGCGAGGTGTTCGCCCTGCGACGGCAGTTCCTGCCGGAGCTTAGCCACCAGCGCGAGCCGGTTGATAACGCCGCGGCTCACCTGGATTCGATCAACGGCCTTCCCAAATGGCTGCAAGACTCGCGCCTCGGCCGGCGGCTGGCCGCCGCTCTTGAGCATGTGGCCCTCAACGGCTGCGACGACCACTACCGCGAGCACCTGAAGTCGCTCAGCCACAAAGACCACGATCGCACGCACAGCGACTTCACGCTCATTCGCTTCGTCGTACGGATCACGCCGGTGCTCGGCTTCTTGGGCACGGTCGTCCACTTCGGCACGGCGCTCAATGGCATCTCGCTCGACCAGATGAGCGAGCAGCTCGGCGTCGTCGTCGGCGAGATGGGCAAGGCGTTCAACGCCACCACGCTCGCCCTCGCGGCGGCGATGTGCATGATGTTCGCCCAGTTCGTGTGCGAGTGGATCGAGCGCGTCATCGTGCAGGCGGTGGATCGCACCTCCGAGGCGGAGCTGCTCAACCGCTTCGAAACTAAGGACGCCGATCTCACGCCGTTCTTGCGGACCGTCAAAGACGCCAACGAGAAGTCGCTGCAGTTGATCGCCGCGAATCTCGACCGGCAGACGGCCGTCTGGACCGCGGCGATCGACGGCATCCTCACCCGCTTCGACGGCCGCCAACAGCAGGAAGCGGAGGTCTGGACGCAAGCGCTCGACGTGCTCAACACGCGCCACGAAACCTACGACGCCGTCCGCGAGGAGCGCCTGCGGCAGCTCGTGGATCTCATCGATCAGCGGCAAGAGAAGTTCATGGCTCACATCCAGAAGACGCTGGAAAAGGCCGTGGCCATCCGCGACGATTTCGGCGGCATGATCGAGACGCTTAACGGAATCGCCCGCGGCGAAGGCCGACTGACCGAGCTGCAATCGACGCTGGCGGAGAACCTGCGCGTCATCCACGAGACGCGGCAAATCGAAGACGCGCTCCACGGCCTGACCGGCGCCATCCACCTGCTCACCGCCCGCCACGGCGGCGACGGCCGCAAGGCGGCGTAGTCGCAGCGCTCCGCTCAGAATAGAAGCCCCCGGCTCTGCCGGGGGACGGG
>DASVCM010000055.1:0-5635 GCA_036381635.1 Lacipirellula sp. | reverse complement strand
CGACCAGATCGACGGCGTGCTCATCTCCCGCATTCGGACGGATATCACGCTGGCGGATTTCGAAGCCGGGGTGCGCGACTTGATGCGGGATGTGGAAGACGCGTACTGGGAACTCTACTTCTCGTATCGCGACCTCGAAGCGCGCAAGATCGGTCAGGCCAGCGCCCTGGAAACCTGGCGCCGCATCAAGGCTCGCGAGCGCGTCGGCGGCGAAGGCGGCGAGGCGAACACCGAGGCTCAAGCCCGATCGCAGTATTTTCTGTTCCGGTCTCAAGTGGAAGTGGCCCTCACCAACCTCTTCCGGGTTGAAAACCGCATGCGCTACTTAATGGGCCTAAGCCAATCCGACGGCCGCCTGTTCCGTCCTTCGGACGAACCGACCACGGCGCAGGTTCACTTCGATTGGTCCACGATTCACGCCGAAGCCCTCACCCGACGCGTCGAGCTTCGCCGGCAGCGGTGGACGATCAAGCGGCGCGAACTGGAACTGATCGCGGCCAAGAACCAACTGCTGCCGCGTCTCGATGCGGTGGGCCGTTACCGCTGGCTTGGCGCCGGCGACGAGCTGATCGACTCGCAGCGGAATGGCATCCCGCCGTTCCTCGACGACTCGACCGCGTTTGAATCGCTCACCAGCGGCGACTTCCAGGAGTGGGAAATCGGCCTGCAATTCGCCATGCCGCTGGGGATGCGGCGAGGCATGGCGGCCGTTCGCCATCATCAGTTGCTGCTAGCTCGTGAGCGGGCTGTCATGCAGGACATGGAACTTACCGTCTCCCATCAACTGGGCGATGCGGTCCGCGACGTCGACTTGAATTTTGGAGTCGCTCAAACCAACTTCAACCGCCGGATGGCCGCTGAAGACGAAGTTGAAGCGGTCAGCGCAATTTTTGAAGTGGGCCGGGCGACGCTGGACCTGCTGCTCGACGCCCAGCGCCGACGCGCGGAAGCGGAATCCGCCTTCTATCGTTCGCTGGTTGACTACAACCGCGCGATCATGCGGATGCACTACCGCAAGGGGTCGCTGCTGGAATACAACGGCGTTTACCTCGCCGAAGGTCCCTGGCCTGGCAAAGCTTACTTCGACGCGATGCGACGTGCTCGTCAACGTGACGCCGCCGCTTACATTGATTATGGATTCACGCGTCCAGATGTCATGAGCCGCGGCCCGTATTCTCAGGCGCCCGGTACGGCCAAGGGCGGCGTGTTCGAGGGGCCGGTCGCGGCGCCGCAAGGTGAAACGATCCCGCTCCAGCAGCCCGAGGCGGTAGGCCCGACGCCGACCGTTGAGCCGGCGCCTCCGTTGGAGCAGCCGCTCAGTGCACTTCCCGAGGATGGAGTTGTTGCGGCGAGCTATTCAGCGCCCATTCCGGCGTCATCTCCCCTTGATTCCTCAGCGCCACTGGCCAACCTGCCGATGAGTCCGACTTCGCTGCCGGCCCCTGATGCCGCGCCTTTGCCGACAAATGTCCCTAATCCATTTTCCAACGGCCCGCAGGGTGCGGAGCCAGTCGTCAATCCGTTTGGAACGCCGCAGCCTTTGCCGGCTCCAACATTCACGCCGACGACGCCCTATCAACCGCCCGCGACGGAACCTCAGGCGGATCAGTCGTCGAATCAAGCTGCGGTAAACGCAACAGTTGGAACAGCGGAATAACGCCGACGGCCACATTGAGGTCTGCGGAATAGCCCCCGCACGCAAAGGAGCCGAAACTCATTCCATCCAGCCACTGGGAGGCTATCGGCGGGTCGAGTACAACTGCGGTCATAGGATAGTCATTATTCGGACCGCAGATCATGGCGCTGTTCTTTTCGTTTGACGGCATCGACGGCGTCGGCAAGAGCACGCAGCTACAGCTCTTTTGCCGATGGCTCGAGGAGCAGGGGGAGCCGACGGTCGTTTGCCGCGATCCAGGGACGACCCCGCTGGGCGAGCGCGTGCGCGAGCTACTTCTCAACAGCGATCATTCCATCGCCATCGGCCCGCGCAGTGAAATGTTCCTCTATATGGCCGCCAGAGCGCAGCTTGTGGACGAGGTGATCCGACCAGCCCTGGCCGACGGCCGGATAGTCGTCAGCGATCGCTTCCTGCTTGCCAACATTGTTTACCAGGGATATGCCGGAGGACTTGATGTGCCGGCGCTACGGGCCGTGGGCGAAGTTGCCGTCACCGGAGTCAAACCCGACTGCACCTTCCTGCTGGATATGGATCCGGTCGCGGCGCTGGAGCGCGTTGGGCGGCATCTTGACCGGGTTGAACGCCGCGGCGCCGCCTACCGGGAGCAACTTCGGGCCGGATTTCTTAAGGAAGCGGCCCACATGGGCGACGCGGTGCACGTCATTCGGGCCGACCGGAGTATCGATGCCGTGCAGGCGGAAATTCGGGAATTAGCGGGGCGGTTGCTTCGGGAAAGGTGACCCCAATTTAAGGTTTCGCGCAGTTCAGGGCCGCTTGACGATCCGCGATCGGGGCCGACCTTAAGCCGCGGGTGGTCCAAGTCATTCCGAGGTCTTCCGAGGAATCCGAGCGGACCCCTCGGCGGACCTCGGGATGACAACGTTAAACCCTGGCTGCAGCCTGCGTTGACCGATTTTTCAATTCGCGCTAAAATTTCCCGTCGCCTGATCTTACGACGAGTACAACCGTTACCGTCGGCGCCTGTCGAGAACGACTGACCTTCGACAACGCCGATTGCTGATACGACATCCGTGTTGCAGCCGCGTCTTGCCTGCTGACTACAACCCGCGGAGGTTGCACGGACCGCTTACCACGCAGCGAGGCCGGCTCGGGTCGCCGGTCTTCAATGCGCGGCTAAATGCCCTTAGGGAATGGGGCTGCGAATGTATCCTCGTAAGATGGGTACGGCTTGGGAGATCTACGCTCCCGCGAAGCTGAATCTCTATCTCGACGTGCTCGGACGCCGCAGCGATGGGTTCCACGAGTTGGAAACCCTCATGGCGCCGATTCGCCTCTATGATCGGCTTCAGTGGCGCCCTGCCCCGGCTGATGGTTCTGGTTTCGTCCTCAGCTACGATCCTTCGACTTCCAATTCAATTCGGAAGGCGGCTCCTGCAGACGATAGGAACCTTGTGTGGCGAGCTGCCAATCTGTTGGCCCGAACGGCAGGCCTCGAGCCACGCGGGCAGATCGTCCTGACCAAGCGGATCCCCGCTCAGTCAGGTTTGGGCGGCGGCAGCAGCGATGCCGCGGCGACGCTATTGCTCACCAATGCCGCATGGGGCCTGAACTATTCGACCAATCGGCTGGCCGAACTGGCCGCCCAGCTTGGTAGCGACGTCCCGTTTTTTCTGGCCGGCACTTCTGCCGTCTGCCGTGGCCGGGGCGAGCAAGTAGAACCGATATGCGTCTTGCCGCGACTTAATGTTGTCGTAGTCGTGCCGCCACAAGGGGTTTCAACGGTTGCAGCCTTCCAGGCGCTTAACAGCCGTCCCGCAGGCTCTGCGCAGCGCGATGAATCCGGGCGCGGTGTGGCGCACTTGCTTAAGGATTTGGCTCGCGGAGCGATAGCCGAAGCGGGCCGGCGAATGACCAATGGACTGCAACGTGCGGCAGCAAAGTTGTGCCCTTGGATTGATCAGCTAGGCATGGCCTTTGCTGGCACAGGGAGCCACGCGCATCTGCTGACCGGGAGCGGCTCCGCCTATTACGGCGTCATGCGCTCGGCGTGGCATGCACGCCGAGCCGCCGCGATTCTCTCATCCGCCAATCTAGGGATCGTCTTCACAACCTCGACGTGCCGCTAAGGCGCCTGCCTCGCAAGGAGATCAGCCGTGGAAATCACCGAGGTGCGGATCAAACTTATGGATGAGCCTGGCGAGAGGCTCAAGGCCTTCTGCTCAATTACGTTTGACAACTGCTTTGTGATTCGCGACCTCAAGATCATCGAAGGCGCGAGCGGCCCGTTTGTGGCCATGCCCAGCCGCAAGCTCACTGCGCACTGCCCGCGCTGCGGCATGAAGAATCATCTCCGTGCGCAGTACTGCAACCAGTGCGGCAACGGACTTTCGGCCGACCGGATGCCTTTGGACGCCGACGGCCGCGCGAAGCTGTACGCCGACATCGCTCATCCCATTAACTCCGCATGCCGCGAAATGATTCAGGAAGTGGTGGTCTGCGAATATGAAGATGAAGTGGAGCGTGCGAAGCTCCCGAACTATGTCTCGCGTTATGACGACTTCGACATGGACTATGGCGACTACCGGCGCCCTGCGCAGCCGGCGCCGATGGCGGACACACGAATCGATCCGCCTCATATGCGGCACAATTCGCACCTTGGCGGCAGCCGGCCCTCGTCGATGGAACCGGCGCGCGACAGTCGCATGAGTCCGCCAGGTCCAGCCTCATCTCGCAATGCGCCGCGCCACGGTCAGGACGGATTCGGCGCCGGAATCTTCCCGGACAACTAATCGAGGCGCGTCTCGAGCAACCGCGCGCCGTTCTTTTCTTTCTGGAGCAGGTCGCAGGCAAGTCTTCGCGCGACGGCGCGCATCGTTTGTTGCGCCATGCGATTCCGCGACAAGCCCGCAATGAGAGCGCGATCGGCGGCAGTGCATCGCACACAGTGCGCGGTACGACACGACTAAAGCGCACCGTCAATTCTTAAAGCGATGCATGCAGCTAGCTGGCAGCGCTTACCGATACATTAGGCTGTCGCCAGTCGTTCTATCTTAACAACGTCAAAACGCCATCGCCGGACGTCGCTAGAGCGAAGCACACGGAAGGCTGCTGCGACCAACCTTTTTCCACCGCGGCATTGCGTGGAGCCGCAGGGAACGCTAAAGTATACATAAGTACATCATCCGCAGCGGGAACACGGAGGTCCATTTCATGCTCGTTCTGTCCAGGAAGCAGTCGCAACGGATCAAGCTGGGAGACTCGATCGTCATCACGGTAGTGCGAGTGGCAGGGGATAAGGTGCGGCTCGGGATCGATGCCCCGCGGGATATGCTGGTCCTTCGCGATGAGCTTGAGCCGCACGACGCCGGACTTAGCAGCGACGCACTTGAAGTTCCGGCCGCCGCACTGGCTGGTCTCTCGCGATCAGCTTAACGGGGCTCCCGGAAAGTACGGAAATCAAAAGAGGCCGCCCAAGTCGTCCTTGGGCGGCCTCTTTTCGTGAGATCAAATGCTCCGGCGTCGCGCTTAGTCGCGCGGGCGAACAGCGCCGGTCAAGCCGGTATAATCGGAGCGGTCTTCCTCGTGCCATAGCGGCTGGCCGCTGCGGATCCGCTCGGCAAGCACCTCGAGCTTCTCCTTCGAGCCGGCCGGCGCCTGGGTCGCCTTGAAGTCCTCGTCCATCCGCGGGGCGAAGTCCTCATCGTGACCGTACTTCAAAATGGCTTCAAATACGTTCTTCAACTTGGGGTCAGGCATCTCTCTCGTCACTTTCTGTTTACTATCAACGCCTTGCAAAAATGCGTAAATGCAAACGACGGGCGCAGTCCGGCCGCGCTTGCAGTTGATTCCCGGGCCGGCAATACAAAGGTGGGAAACTTGGCGGGTGCTTCAATCGGAGGCGATCCATTCGCCGCCACCGACAGGTAGCCGGCCGTGTGAAGGTTTGATTACGGGATTATTACTAAGGAGATTTCCAAGTCAAGTTTTTTCCCCTTG
>DASVCM010000054.1:0-2665 GCA_036381635.1 Lacipirellula sp. | reverse complement strand
GTATTTGCTTTAGTTCTTGAGGCGGAAAGGGCTGCGCTGGCGATCAGGCGGGGGCGTCGCGGGAGAACCAACGCGGATAATGCGTTGCAATCCCGAACGAAAAGGAGATCGCCATGCTGCTGAAGCTCGCCGCCCTCGGGGCGATAGGGTACGCTGGTTACCGCTATTACGAGAAGAACAAGGACAGCTTTGGCTCGCCTCGCCGCAAGTCCGAGCCGGCGCTGGCGGGAGGCCCGCTCAGCAGCGAGGCTCACGTCCAGAGTTCGCCCGACATCACGAACGGCTGATTAGTCGTCCGCGAGTCCTGAAAAATCCGTCAATGCGGCATCGCGCGTGCCGCGCCAGACGTTGCGCGCCTGCACCGTATCGAACACGTCGTGCACCCGCAGGAGTTGCACCCCGGCATCCATCCCCGCCACCGCGAACGCGAGGCTGCCGCCGAGGCGTTTGTGCGCGGGGGCTTCGTTGCTGAGCGCGCCGATGGTGCGCTTGCGGCTGGCGCCGAGGAGCAGCGGCTGCCCAAGGGCGTGGAACAGCGGCAGCGCGTTCAGCAAAGCGAGGTTGTCGGCCAGCGATTTGCCGAAGCCGAGGCCGGGATCGAGGACGATCTTCTCGCGCGCGATGCCGCCCTCGATCGCCCGATCGCGCGCAGAGGCGAGCCAGTCGAACACATCGAGCACCACGTTCGCGTAGGCGCCGTCGGCGTGGAGGTCGTCGCCCTCTCCCGGCGCGTGCATCAGGATCACTGGCTTGCCGCTGGCGGCGGCGAACTCGAGGCTGCGCGGGTCGTAGCGCAGAGCCGAGACGTCGTTGATGATTTCGGCTCCCGCTTGCAGGGCTGCCTCCATCACCGCGGGGCGCCGCGTGTCGACGCTGACGGCGGCGCCCATCGCAAAGCAGCGCTCGACCACCGGGATCACGCGCTTCAACTCGTCGCCTTCCCACACCGCCGCCGCGCCGGGCCGGGTGCTCTCCCCGCCGATGTCGATGATCGCTGCGCCGGCCTCAAGCATGTCGGCTGCGTGCGCGAAGGCTTCGACGGGGTCGTCGAGAAACTTGCCGCCGTCGGAGAAGCTGTCGGGCGTGACGTTGAGGATGCCCATCAGCCGCGGCAGCGCGCCGGGCCGCCATTCGCGATCACGGAATCGCCAGAGGAGGTCGCGTGATTCGGCCATCAGACCCGTCGGCGTGGGGGAGCGATCCGTCATGGTGTCCTGCGGCGGCTCGAAAATCACGGCAGGCGGTTTCAGGGAATCCACCATTGTGGATCGCGCGCCCCGCCGGAAAACTCAGGCGAACCTTCGCGGCGGTCATAGGCCGCCCATACGTTCGGTGTTGCCGCCAGTCCGAGACTTTCCTGAATTGGTTTGACAACCCGGATTGCACAACTAGTCTATCCTGCGTATCCGGCCGAGTCTTTCGCCGGTTTTTCGGTGCGAGACTGCTCGCCGTCGCCGGGGTGTACCCGGCAGCACCGGGACGGCCGCGCCGTTCCTCGGGCGTACTTTCGCTTCGCAACGTCGAGAGGGGGAGAGAACGGATGAGTCGGAAATTCTTCGGTCTGATGGCGGTGGCCGGCGTCGCGCTGGCCGCCGGGCTGAGCGGGGTGACCGACGACGCCCATGCCGGGTGGTTCGGCGGCGGCGGTCACGGGTCTTGCGGCTGGGTGAGCTGCGGCCACGGCGGCGGCGACTTCGAGTACGACGACGACGACGCCGGCGGCTGGGCCGGATGCGGCCACGGCGGCTGGTGCGGGCACGGCGGCGGGTGGTGCGGCCACGGCGGGTGGTCCGGCTGCGGGTACGTCTCGCACGGCCATCACCACCACGGCTGCTACTCGTCGTGCGGGCCGGTCTACTCGGCCCCGGTTTCGTACGCCGCGCCGAGCTGCGGCTCGTGTTCGGTGAGCACCTGCTGCGAGGCTTCGGTGAGCCACTGCGGCCACTCGCACGGCCATTGCGGTCATGGGCACTGCCACCACGGCCATTGCGGCGGCTATGCGAGCAGCGTGAGCTACGGCGGCTGCAGCGCCTGCGGCGTCAGCGGCGGCGTGGTCGGCGGCTGCCCGGGCGGCGTCTGCGGCGTCGGCGGCGCCCCGATCGAGGGCGGCTACAGCGTCTCCCCGATGCCGATGGACGGCCAAGCCGCCCCGGCCCCGCCGCAGGGCGAAGAGGCCCCGGCCCCGCCGGCCGAGGACAGCGCCCCGCCGGAGAACGGCGACGCCCCGGAAGAGCCGAACGCCTGATCGTCCCGACGGTCACGGCTGACTGATCCGAACCGCGGCCCGTCCCTCTCGGGACGGGCCGCTTTTCGTTGCGCCCGTGCTCTCCTGCCCCCGGCCTTGCTCCGGCCGTTTCGCTCCGCATAGAACGGGTCGCGGCGGCCGTGCCCCTATCGACGGAGCGCCGGCCGACGGCCGGAGGGAATCGGCGTCCCCCGTCGCCGGTTCCGGCTCCCGGAAGGGCCCGCCCCCCGCCTGCTCCCACGACCCGCGGCCGAGAACCCGATGAGCGACAGCGTCCGCGACGAGATCGAACGGCTCCGCCGCGAGATCGATCGGCACAACCGGCTCTACTACGTCGAGGCGAAGCCGGAGATCAGCGACCGCGAGTTCGACCGGCTCCTCGCCCGGCTCGGCGAGCTCGAACACGCCCACCCGGAATAC
>DASVCM010000053.1:0-15368 GCA_036381635.1 Lacipirellula sp. | reverse complement strand
TCAAGGAGTTCGAAGCGGCGATCGGCGAGTACGTCGGTGTCAAACACTGCGTTGCCGTGTGCAATGCGACGATCGGCTTGCAGATGGTGGTGCGGGCGCTGGGGCTGACGGGCGAGGTGATCGTGCCGTCGTTCACGTTTCCGGCGACGGTGCATGCACTGGCGTGGGAAGGCGTGACGCCCGTGTTTTGCGACGTCGATCTGGCGACGCACAACATCGATCCCGCGTGCGTGGAGCGGCTCGTCGGGCCGCAGACGACGGGTATTCTGGGCGTCCATCTATGGGGAAACGCGTGCAACACGGCGCGGCTGGAGGAGATTGCCGAGCGGCACTATTTGCAGGTGTTTTACGATGCGGCGCACGCGCTGGGGTGCGGGCACGCCGGGCAGATGATCGGCGGGTTCGGCCGGGCTGAGGTTTTTAGCTTCCATGCGACCAAGTTCTTGAACTCGGGCGAAGGCGGGGCGATCGTCACCAACGACGATATGCTCGCGAAGCGGCTGCGGCTGCTGCGGAACTTTGGGATCGACGGCGATCAGGTCGTCGACGTCGGCGGCAATGCGAAGATGAACGAGCTGTCGGCGGCGATGGGGCTCACGTCGTTTGAGAGCCGCGAGGAGTTCATCGCGCGGAACTGCGAGAATCTGCAGGAGTATCGCCGGATGCTGGCGAGCATCGACGGGCTGACGCTGTTCGCACCCGAGACGGATGAGCCGCACAATCGGCAGTATGTGGTGGTCGACGTCGATGCTCGCACGGCGGGCGCGACGCGAGACGAGCTGTTCGCGATGCTCCACCGTGAGAATGTAATTGCGAAGAAGTACTTTTTTCCCGGCTGCCATCGGATGAAGCCGTACCGCGGCGCGTACGACGCGCGGCTGTCGCCGCTGCCGGCGACCGAAGCGCTGTGCGAGCGGCTGTTGCAGTTGCCGACGGGAACTGCGGTGGGACCAGCGGAGATTCACGCGATTGGCGGATTGTTGAAGCAGGCGCTAGCCGGTCGTGTGCGGCGGGCGGCGTAGATGCGTTAGTCGCAGTTCATGTCTTAGCCGCAACGCGGCGAAAGGTAATAGCCAGGGGCGTGAGCCCCTGGTAGGGGACGATCAAGAGGTTCACAAGCCCCAACGGGGCGGCAGTGCCTTCGCCAAGAGAACTACTGCCGCCCCGTTGGGGCTTACACACTGATTTTGCACACGCATCCAGGGGCTCACGCCCCTGGCTATTAACTGTCGGCCCGCTGGGCCTGAATACCAGTCACGCCAAGCAGTAATGAACGACACGATTCTGGTTACCGGCGGGGCGGGGTTTATTGGGAGTTGCCTCGTGCGGCAGCTCGTCGGCGGCGCGACGGCCGGCCGCGTGGTGAACCTCGATAAGCTGACGTATGCGGGGAGTTTGCGGTCACTCGACGACGTTACGGGAAACTCGCATTACAGGTTCGTGCATGGCGATGTTGCGGACGCCGAGTTGGTCGGTCGGCTGTTCAAGCAATATCAGCCGCGGGCTGTGATGCACCTGGCGGCGGAGTCGCATGTCGATCGGTCGATCGATGGGCCGGCCGAGTTTCTGCGGACGAATGTCGTCGGCACGTTCACGCTGCTCGAGGCGGCGCGGTCATATTGGTCGCAGCTCGAAGGCGACGGCCGGGAGCGATTTCGCTTTCTGCATGTGTCGACCGACGAGGTGTTCGGCTCGCTCGGGCCGACGGGCGCCTTTACCGAGACAACGCCCTACGCACCGCGGTCGCCCTACTCGGCGTCGAAGGCTTCGTCCGATCACTTCGTGCGAGCGTATCACGAAACCTACGGGCTGCCGACGCTGATCACCAACTGCTCGAACAACTATGGGCCGTATCAGTTTCCCGAGAAACTGATCCCGCTGATGATCCTCAACGCGGTCGAGGATCGGCCGCTGCCGGTGTATGGCGACGGGCTGAACGTGCGCGACTGGCTGTTCGTCGAGGACCACTGCGACGCGCTGCGGCTGGTGCTGGAGCGCGGCGCGCCGGGCGAGACGTACAACATCGGCGGCGGGTGCGAGCGGACGAATTTGGCGATCGTGCATGCGATTTGCGAGCTGGTCGATGAACTGCGGCCTAACGGCGGCGTGCGGCAGGCGCGGCAGCTCATCGAGCGCGTGCCGGACCGGCCGGGGCATGATCGGCGGTACGCGATCGACGCGAGCAAGATTCGCCGCGAGCTTGGGTGGGCGCCGCGTTATGAGTTTGAGTCGGCGCTGCGGCTGACGGTTGAATGGTATTTGCGGAACGCTGCGTGGGTGGAGAGCGTCTCGGCTCAAAAATACGGGCGCGAGCGACTGGGGCTAAAGGCGGCTTAGATGAGCAAAGCGACTTACTTCCAAAAAGGCATCCTGCTTGCCGGCGGGGCGGGAACGCGGCTGTATCCGCTGACGCGGGCCGCCAGCAAGCAGCTCCTTCCGGTGTACGACAAGCCGATGGTGTATTACCCGCTGTCGGTGCTAATGCTGGCCGGCATCCGGCAGGTGCTGCTGATCTCGACGCCGGAGGATATCGGCGGGTTCCAGCGATTGCTCGGCGATGGGCGCGAGTTGGGGATGGAGATTCAGTACGCCGTGCAGCCGCGGCCGGACGGGCTTGCGCAGGCGTTTATTATTGGCCGCGAGTTTGTCGGGCGAGATCACTGCGCGCTGGTGCTGGGCGACAATCTGTTCTACGGGCAGAACTTTCACACGATGCTCATCGAGGCGGCCGCGCGGCGCGAAGGCGCCACGATCTTCGGCTACCCGGTGAAGGACCCGCAGCGGTACGGCGTGGTGGAATTCGACGCCAGCGATCGCGTGATCTCGCTCGAGGAAAAGCCGGCGGCGCCGCGGTCGTCGTATGCCGTGCCAGGACTCTATTTTTACGACAACCAGGTGGTCGACATCGCGGCAAGCATCAAGCCGTCGCCGCGCGGGGAGCTGGAGATTACCGACGTCAACCGTGTGTATCTCCAGCGCGAGCAATTGCACGTGAAGCGGTTTAGCCGCGGGTTTGCGTGGCTCGACACGGGTTCGCACGAGTCGCTGCTGCAGGCCGGCCAGTTCGTGCAGACGATCGAGGCCCGGCAGGGGCTGAAGATCGCGTGCATCGAAGAGATCGCCTACCGCAAGGGGTTTATCGACACGGCACAGTTGGAAAGACTCGCCCGCGGGATCAACAACGATTACGGGCGGTACTTGCTCGATGTTTTGCATGAGGGCGCGGCATCGGTGCCGCAGGCTTGGAAGGCGGCATAAGCGTGGCGGCCAGCGGCGATCCAGTAGAGCGCGGCGGATATGCGAGCCCGTCGTACGCGCAGTCACTGGCGGAATTCGGCGCGGTGCGCGAGCTGCCGCGGTCGGGCGGTTCGCTGCTGGTGCGAGCGATTGACGGCGGCGCCAACTTGCGCGACGCGATGGCGTGCTATCCCCTCTTCTCCTGCCGCGACTGGAGCGAGCTCGGCGCCGACCTTGATGAACTTCGCGATGCGTTGGTAAGCATCGCGCTGGTGACCGATCCGTTTGCCGACGTAACGCCGGCGGAGCTTGAACGCGCGTTTCCCGACGTTTGTTACGAGTACAAACAGCACTATGTGGTCGATCTGACGCGACCGCTGGAGAGCGTGATCGGCAGTCATCATCGGCGCAACGTGCGGAAGGCGGGACGTGCGGAGGAGGTGCGGCAGGAGCCGGCTTCAGCGGAGCTGCTCGCCACCTGGCAGAGCTTGTACAGCAATCTAATCGCGCGGCATGGCATTACGGGGATCGCGAGATTTTCGCCGGGATCATTCACGATGCAGATGAGCGCGCCGGGATTCGCGGCGTTCTCGGCGGTTGCCGAGGGCGAGACATGCGGCGTCACGTTGTGGTATGTCGATCGCGGCGTGGCCTACTACCATCTTGCCGCGTACAGCGAGCGCGGCTACGAAGCGGGCGCATCGTTCGCGCTCTTTTGGGAAGCGCTGTCGCACTTCGCCAAAAGCGGCGTGCGGTGGGCGGCGCTGGGGGCCGGCGCGGGGACGAACGCAAGCGACTCGGGGCTAACGCGGTTCAAGCAGGGATGGGCGACCGGGACGCGACCGGTATACTTTTGCGGCCGCGTGTTGCAGGCGGAAGCGTATCACCGGCTGTCCGCAGGACGCGACGCTGCCGATGGTTTCTTTCCTGCTTACCGCGCTCCACAGTTGAAAGCAGCGAGTTAATGGTTGATCTTGGCTACCAAGCGCTGATTGAACATTACGAGTCGTGCCTGGCGAAGCATGGCGACTCGCATTTGGGCGTGGACTGGCCTACGGCCGAGGGGGCGGATGTTCGGTATCGGGTGATGCTGGATGTGATCGCGCCGGGCGCCGGGCGCACTAAGCCGCAAGCGGCAGTTACGCTGCTGGATTTTGGCTGCGGGGCGGCGCATTTGGCCGAATACATCGAGCGGCGCGACATTCGCGGAATCGAGTACATCGGGCTCGACGCGTCGCCACAGTTTGTGGAGCTTTCGCGGCGGAAGTTCCCGAGCCGTCAGTTCCACTGCATCGACGTACTGGCCGAGAATGCGGAACTGCCTGAAGCCGACTACATCGTCATGAACGGCGTGCTGACGGAGAAGCGCGGGCTCGCGTTCGACCAGATGCAGCGGTATATGGAGCGGCTGCTGCCGCGGGTGTTCGCCGCGGTGCGCGTCGGCATGGCTTTCAACGTTATGTCGAAGCATGTCGACTGGGAGCGGGACGACCTGTTTCATGTTCCATACGACATGCTCGCGGCGTTTTTGAAGGCGAATGTCAGCCGGCACTTTCAGTTTCGCGCCGATTACGGCCTCTATGAGTACACGACCTACGTCTATCGCGAACCGAGGTGAGCTGTGGCCGATGTTGTGATCTTCGGCGTGAAGGACTTTGCGTCGCTGGCCCATTTTTACTTGAAGCACGACAGCCCGCACCGGGTGGCGGCGTTCACGGTGCATCGCGAGTTTCTGCCCGAGGCAGCGGAGTTCGAGGGGCTGCCGGTGGTGGCACTTGAGGATCTGCCGGGCCGGTTTCCGCCGAGCACAACGCACGCGTTCGCACCGATGTCGCACCGCAAGATGAATCGCCTGCGGGCCGATGTGTATCGGCAGCTCAAGGAGCTTGGGTACCCATTTATCTCCTACATAAGCAGCCGAGCCACCCACTTTCCCGGAACGCGGATTGGCGAGAACTGCTTCATTCTCGAAGACAACACGATCCAGCCGTTCGTCTCGATCGGCGACAACGTGGTGATGTGGAGCGGCAATCACATCGGCCACCACAGCGTGATCGGCGATCACACGTTCTTTACCTCGCACGTGGTGCTCTCGGGGCACTGCACCGTGGAGCCGCACTGCTTTCTCGGCGTGAATGCGACAATCAAGGACCAGGTGCGGCTCGGCGAGGGGACGCTGGTCGGGATGGGGGCGAACATCACCAAAGACACCGAGGCCTGGTCGCTGTACAAGGCCGACGCGACGCGGGCGTCGAAGGTTTCTAGCGCGGATATTGATTTCTGAATGAGTCGAGTGTCGAGGGTCGAGAGTCTAGGGCCAGAAATTGTATGTCTGGCTCTCGACTCTCGACTCTAGACCCTCGACCTTTCCTCAATACAGCTCATCCCAGACGCTTCGGTAGCCGGCGATCTCTTGGAAGTAGTCGAGCAGCGCGGCGTAGAAGGGGTGCCCGCCGAGTGTCGAGCTGTCGCCAATGACGATCAGCTTGCGCCGGGCGCGGGTGAGCGCCACGTTCATCCGGCGGGTGTCAGCAAGAAAGCCGATCTCGCCTTCACGGTTGGAGCGGACCAGCGAGATGAGGATCGCTTCCTTCTCGCGACCCTGGAAGCCGTCGACGGTGTCAACTTCTATCGCCGCATCCTTCACCCGCTCGCGGAGCCAGCGGACTTGGGCGGCGTATGGAGCGATGACCGCAATATCGGCAGCGGCGACGCCGGCTTCGAGAAGCTGCTCGACTTTGTTGATGACAAGCTGCCCCTCGGCTGAGTTAAATCGGCTGGCGCCGTCGAGTTCGACCTCTTCGTCGTAGTCGGCGCCGGCCGTGTCGATGAAGATGGCCGGCTCCGCAGTGAGCGGCCCCTCGGCGACGCCCGGCAGATCGCACAACCGGTGCTCGCGCACCGATTCGTCGGCGATCAGCGTGTTGCCGTAAAACTGGGCTGAGGAGAACGCCATGATCTCGTCGTGCATCCGGTACTGAATGAGTAGCTGACGCGTGATCGCACTGCCGTACATCGCAACGAGCCGCTCCATCATGCTTTGGGCCAGGCCTTCGCGGGCGGCGTCGTTGGAGACGACCGTCGGCGGCAGTTGCAGGTGGTCGCCGGCCAAGAGGAGCTTGTTGCCGCGGAGGATGGGGACCCAGCAGGCGGGCTCGGTCGTCTGGCCGGCTTCGTCGATGACGACCCAGTCGAACTGGCGGTCGCCGAGAATCCAATCGTCGATGGCGGTCGTCGCACAAACGACGTCGGCCGTGTCGAGCGTGTGGTCGATCGCCTGGCGTTCCAGTTGCCGGGCTTCGATCTTGAGCTCCTTCGCGTCGCGGCGCATCTGCTGTTTGGCGCCGGGCGCCGGCTTGGCGCGCGTGTAGCGGTCGGCCTTGTTGTAGAGAGCGTCGGCTTCGCGCAACAACTGTCGCACGATGCGGGTGTTCTCGTGCGTTTCAAGAACCGCGTCGAGAGTGTGCGTGCGGAGCGATTCCTTTACACGGGCCGGATGACCGAGACGGACGACCCGCTGGCCAGCGTCCGCGAGGCGCTCGAGCATGTTATCGACGGCCGTGTTGCTGGGCGCGCACGCCAGTACTCGTTCGCCGCGCGCCGTCGCCTGCCGGATGAACTCAACGACGGTGGTCGTCTTCCCCGTGCCGGGCGGACCGTGAATAACGGCAAGGTCCTCGGCCGTGAGGGCGAAGGCGATCGCGTCGCACTGCGAGGGGTTGAGGCCGGTTGAAGCGAGCGCTTCGGCAGTCAGCGTTGAGCTTGTCGATCTCAATCTCGGCTGTCGGCCGTGCCTGCCGCCGTCTTCGAGCGGGCCGAGGATAAGTTGGCGTAGCTCAGCGAGCCGGCCGCGCGCGGTGCTGACGGCTCGCAAGGCGGCGCGTTCGCGATTGCGAGAAACCTCGTCGCCGGCCAGATCGATCTCGAACGACTCGGCATGAATGTAGTGGTCCAGGGCGATCTGGATGGAGCGTGTGGTTCGCGCACTGACGACGCCTTGTTGCGGCTCGGCGTGGTCGTCGTCGACGGGCGACACGAGCACCGGCGCCCCAATCCGCAGCCGGTTCCAAGGCAGGTTGAGCGTGCGATTCCGCTTAACGAACGTGAACAGATGCCGTGCGCCGAGGCCGAGCTCATGGTCCTCAACGGCCAGATCGAGCAGCGTCTCGCCCGTTTGCTCGGCGGCGTGTCGGTTCGGTCCGCGGCGACGCTCGGCGAGCGACTGGCGTTCTGCCTCGGTCTCCAGGTCCAGAAGCCGCTGGTAGCGATCGAAGTAGTTTTCGGACGGAATTGGTCGACCCCCCAAGCAAGTGCGCGAGGCTGCGATAGCGAGGCGACCAATATATCGGCTGTGCATCGTCTCGCTAAAGGGCTGGATAAGAATTGCCTCTCGGAGAGGCGCGGAGGCGCAGAGACGAATGCGAAGTCGTTGGGTTCAGCACGCGAATGCAAGCTGGCGCGAGGGCGACCAGGAAGCCAACGGCCGCGCCGGCGGCGTGGACCGTGGCCAGCGGCACGAAGTCGGCCGCGGCGCTGTCGACAAACAGCGTATCGCCGGTGACGACCTCGTAGGCCGTCTTAACGACAAGACCGGCGAGCGCCCATTTCGCGACGGCGCCGAGCGCGCGGTCGCCGGCGACGCGGGCGTCTTGGTAGATCACGACGGCGAGGAAGGTGAACAGGGCCGTGTCGAGGCCGCTGAGGCCGCGGTAGGTCGGCAAGCCCGGGTGGACGGCCAGAAATGTCGCCGAGATGGCGAAGCTGCTGAGCAGCAGGCAAGCGAGCGTCAGCAGCGGGCGGCGGCCGAGGCAGACGACGCCCAGCGCGAAAAACGTGGCCGCGTCCCAGAACAGGTGGTCGCCATTCCAGTGGGTGAGATGGCCAGTGACTAGCCGCGTCCATTCGCCGGCGGCGACGGCCGTGCGGTCAAGTTCCCACGAGGCCGTAAGCTGCGGCGAAGTGTGAGCCAGCATGGCCAGCGCCACGATGGCCAGGGGCATGGCGAGGTGGTCGAAGGTCCAAACGCGGGCGGTGTTCATGGCTATTGGGATCAAAAGGGTGAGTAAATCATGGGAGGGCGAAGGTCCTGCGGAGCCGAGCCTGTCGCACCGCTGCGGCTCGGCGCTCGGCCTCGCCCTCCCGATTCAAGGGATTGCGATTACATTTCACTCGGAGCTTCCGGCCGCGACTTGCGGCGGGAGCTCCAGGCGCCGAGACCGGCGAGCGAGAGCAGCACCGCGCCGCTCACCGGGTCGATGGCCCCGCCGCCGCCGCCGCCGAAGTTGAAGTTCTGCGACGAACGATTCGGCGCCGCGTCGACAAACTGCTGCGGCCGATTGGCTGGGGCGTTCATCGGCGCCGGTTGACTTGCCGCTTGCGAATCACTGGCGTCGGCGTTGGGCCGGTTCTTCGCCGTTTGCGCCGCTCCTTCAGGTCCAAGCTGTGCGACGGCACTTTCGCGAAGGGCCCGCAGCTTCTCGCGACGAGCTTCCAGGGCCGCGCGATCGCGGCCCAGCCGTGATTCGTTTCGCCGCTCGATGGCCCACCGTTGATATTCGGCATCGTTCTCCAGCACGATGAACGAGGCGTACTCGCTGACGATGCTATACTGCTCGCACAAATCGACGATTGCGTTCCGCATGTTCTCCGACCCGTTACGACGGTCTTCGTCCATCAACCGGTTCACGCGGTGTAGCGCCCAAGCCCGTTCGATCTCGGGATTCGCGTCGTCGGCCTTCGGCAATTCGAACTCAAGCTGCTCCTCGACCGGCTTGCCGAGCACCTCGGCGTCGATCGATACGGCCAGCTTGCCGGCGTCGCGGTAACGGCCGAAGACGCGGACCGGCGAGCCATGGTACAAGTCCGGAAGCTGCTGCGGCTCTACGTCGTACACGTCCGCGCCGGCGAAGTCGAGCTTGAGCTGCGACATCGCGGGCCGCGTGAGCTTGCGGCGGAAGGCCTCGGCCTGGCGGCCGAAGTCGTCGCCGGCTGAGAGAAACGCGGCCAGGCCGCCGGAGTCGCGGGCCATCTGCTCCAAGAGCGGCCGGTTCACCTCATTGCCGACGCCGATCGTGAACACCCGCGAGCCGGAGGGACGGCCGTCGACGAGCGCGAGCAGCCGCTCGTGCTCGCCGGGCTCGGTGATGCCGTCGGACAATAGCACCACGTTGAGCTGCCGGTCGGCGTCGCGGTACTTGTACGCCGTTTGCAGCGCGGGCTGCAGGACCGTGCCGCCGCGGGCTTGCTGCGAGCGGAGGAACTCGGCGGCCGCCGTTCGGGCGGCTTCGTCGGCGGGCTTCAGTTCATTGAACAGGAGGTTCGGCTGCAGGTTGAAGGTCATCACCTCCATGCGGTCCTCGGGGCCAAGGGCCTCGATGAACGCCTCTATCGAGCGGCGCGAGGTTCCGAGCTTGCCGTCCATTGCCATGCTGCCGGAGATGTCGAGGACGAACACGTAGTCCATGCCGGCCTCTTGCTTCTCAAGCTCTTTCCCGGCAGTAATTGTCATCATGAAGTACCCGTCGTCGCCCGATTCTTTCGACGTGATCAGGTCTACGCCGGACTGCGGACGCTCGAGGTGATAGGCGATCACCACATCGCGCGAGAGACTGCCGCCGTCGAGTTCCAGGCTGGCCTGCGAGTAGGCGGTCGTGTGCCTGGCAATGACGAAGTCCGGGCCGTGCGAGGGGCTTTCCATCTTGGTGATCGGCACTTCGCTTTTCGCTTCCAGCGAGAAGGAGAAGCGGCCGGTGGTTCGCTCGTCGATGCGGCCTTGGTCGGCCGTAGTGGCGAGCGGGTAGACGTACGTCGTCCAATCGTGGTCGACGTCCAGTTCCTGGTAGTACGTGACGCGGACCCGCTGCTCGCCGCGCGCGGGGATCGGAAAGATTCGCATCTCGAATCGTTTGTAGTCGACTTGCTCCAACAGGCCGGGGTCGCGGCGAACCTGCTTGTAGCTGTTGTAGATTTCGCGAGCCCGCTCCTTCTCGACGACTTCGCCAACCATCTCCCTGCCGTTGATCCACATGCTGAAGTTGGCGACGCTCGCGTTCTTCGGCACGGGGAAGGTATAGAGGGCTTCGACGATGCGGTCTTCTTTGTTCACGAACACTTGATCGACTTCGGTGACTGCGACGCCGTTGTTGATGACGACGCGGACATCGTGCTCTTTGGTTTCGAGGACGCCGCCGAGGCCGCCGTCGGCGACGAGCTGGCCGGCGGCATGGACCGTGGGGGCTGGGCTGCTGATCGCGAAGACGGCAAGCGCTGCGGCGAGCAACGCGAGGGGTGCGGGTCGCCAATTTCGGGTGAGCATGTTTTGGGTTCCTGCGTGGAGAGCGGTCCGCCGGGTTGGGCCACGGCGAGCTGGCCTGCCAACGTGGCCGGCCCTGCTGTGAGTGGACTAAGCAAGGGCCGAGCCGGAACATGCGACGTATTCGTAACCCTTTACCATGAGAATGGTTATGGACCAGCGCCTTGCTTGAAGCGGCGTTTGCCCGGACCGATTGAGCTACACTGCATGAAGGGTCGCCGGCATTCGATGTCGGTAAGTCCGCCCTGCTCTGTTCTACTGGGAGGCCGCCGTGGCTCTGTTCACCGCCGCACAGCGAAGACGATGCGCCGCGATCGCTCGGCTTGGATATGCCAATCCGTTCTTGCCGGAGCGGATTGAGGTCGAGCGCGAGATCCTCGGCAAGGCGTTCGTGCCCGGGCATTCGGTATGGAGCCTCCCGCAGGCGCTGGCAGCGAGCCATCCAAACTTGCAGCGGATCGACGCGCTGACGGCGGAGCTCGTCGCAGGCGCCGCGAAGAACTTGTCCGAGGGCGCTACCTACGATAATGCCGACCTGGAGCTGTACGCTGACGCTGCGCTGTACTCGCTATTCAACGAATACCGTGAGTCGCTGCAGGCGATGATCCAAGCGGCTCATGCCGGGGAGAACGCGACGCGGGTTGCCTTCTGGAAAAAGTTCTGTACGTCGGTCGAGCGATATTTCGCGCCGGGCGGGAAGGAACTGCCGATTCAGTATGAGCCGGCGCACATGCTCGCCTGCTTCTACCAGTTACGGCGGGCGTTCTTTCACGTGTTCTTCTTCATCGTCGGCCGATCGCCGGCGGCGGCCCGGCTGCGGGCGGCCGTGTGGGAATCGATCTTTACGCACGACTTGAGGCGGTATCAGCGATCGCTGTATCGGCATCTCGGCGATGTGACGACGCTGATCACTGGGCCGTCGGGCACGGGCAAGGAGCTGGTCGCCCGCGCGATTGGGCTGTCGCGATATGTGCCGTTTGATGCAGCTAACGGGCGATTCGTCGAGAACTTCTGCCAGGGGTTCCAGGCGGTGAATCTGTCGGCATTGTCGCCGACGCTCATTGAGTCGGAGCTGTTCGGCCACCGCCGCGGGGCGTTCACCGGCGCCGTGGCCGATCGCGTGGGTTGGCTCGAGTCGTGCCCGCCGCACGGCGCGGTGTTCCTTGATGAAATCGGCGAGCTCGATCCAGCGATTCAGGTGAAGCTGTTGCGCGTGTTTCAAACGCGCACGTTTCAGCGGCTTGGCGAGACGACGGATCGAGCGTTCGCCGGAAAGATTATCGCGGCGACCAATCGTGATCTCATAGCGGAAATCGACGCCGGAACCTTTCGGGAGGACTTTTACTATCGTCTGTGCGCCGATCGGATCACGACGCCCACGCTGCGCGAGCAACTCGACGAATGCCCGGAGGATTTGGAACACTTGCTGCTAGTGAGCGCGCGCCGGGTGGCGCCGGAGGAGGCCGAATCGCTGGCCGGCGAGGTGGCCGCGTGGATTCATGCCCACTTAGGGCCGAAGTACCCGTGGCCGGGGAATGTTCGCGAGCTGGAGCAGTGCTTCCGGAATGTAATGATTCACGGCTCATACTCGCCGGCGGCGTCGCAAGCGGCCAGCGGCGAGAGTTGGGACTCCACCTCCCGCGCTATACAGGCTGGTTCGCTTACCGCGGACGAGGTGCTGCGGCGATACTGCCACATCGTGTACCAGCAGTGCGGCAACTATGAAGAGACGGCGCGGCGGATCGGCTTGGATTGGCGAACGGTTAAGAAGAAAGTAGGAGAGTCATCCTGAACGGAGCAAGAATTTGGCGTATCGCTACTTCGCTCCGCTCAGAATGACCTCACTGTGGAACCGGAGTTCGCGGAGTTGGCCGCGGGCCGGCGTTCTTGCCTTCAAGTTGCTCGACAAGCCACTCCAGGCCGTCAAGATTGTCGCGCAATCGCTTCGCCGCGTCATCCTGCGTGTGGCCGATGATGCCGACTGGGCCGCGGTAGCCGCTGTTGTGAATGGCGCCGAGGAGCTCGAGGTCGAGCTCGCCCTGCCCTAGCGGCAGAATCTTGCGACCGTGTTTGTCGCCGCCGCGGTCCGTGCCGTTGAGGTTGATCGCGTAGAGATGCGGCAGCATCTGCGGCAGCAGCTTCGCGAGGCGGTCGACGTGGTCGTGGGCGTGGTGCAGATTGTAGACGATGCCGACGTTCGGGGCGTCGAGCGCGTCAATGATGGCGAGTTGGTTCTCAGGCTCGCCGAACCAGCCGCCGTGGTTGTAGAGGCCGACCGCGCAGCCCTGTTCGGCGGCCGCTGCCACGATCGGGCGAAGCTGCTCGACGGCAGCAGCGATGCGAGCCCGCTGATCGGCGCCGGCGGGGGCAGGATCGTCGATGGCCACCCACAGTTGAGTTTGCACATCGTGACGTTCTAGTGCTGCGAGAATAGCACGGGCGTCCTCGTTGAGCACCGGCGGAAACCACCAGCCGACGATCTCGACGCCCGCCTCTCGCATCGCAGCGATTTCATCCTCGAACGACGGCACATGCTCGGCCCGCCAGTCGTAGGCGAACTTTTTGAAGCCGAGCTCCCTGAGCATCGCCGCTCGCTCCCGCGGCATCCGCTGCTGTGCATCAAACGGCACAATGCACCAGGCGATGAGGTTGTCTCGCGCGAACAGCTTCGCCGGGGCAATGGGCGGCTCAGCGGCGTCCACTGGCCGTACAGTGAGAGCAGCCAAAGCCAGTGCGAAAAGCAGAATCGGAAGCCGCATCGAATCGCCTCTAAGCAATCGCCGCTCTTAACGTCGGCTTGCCGGAGTATAGACGCCACGCTGCCCGCCAACCAGAATAGCGGCGGTTACTCACTCCTCACGAGGGCCGCGGGATGCGATCTTCACGACTGTTCTGTACTTTGCTCGCCCTGTCAGCCGTCGCGGCAAATGCTTTTGGCGAGTCCGCCAAAAGTGTCGATTGGCCGCGAGTCGGCAACGACGCCGGCTGCATGCGGTACTCGACGCTCGATCAGATCAACCGCGGGAACGTCGACAAACTGGTTACGGCCTGGTCCTACCACACGGGCGAGCTAGCGCCCAACGGCGACGGCAAGACGATCGAATGCACGCCGATTGTGGTGGACGGCGTGATGTACATCACCACCGGCGAGATGCGGGTGGTGGCGCTCGAGGCGGCGACGGGCGTCGAGCGGTGGCAGTTCGATCCGCATGACCACCCGTACGAGCATGAGCCAAACTCCGGCGGCGTGAACCGCGGGTGCGCCTATTGGTCGGACGGCAAACCCGGCGGCGAACGACGGATCATTCACGGCACGGCCGACGGCCGGCTGTTTTCGCTCGATGCGAAGACCGGCGAGCTCGATCCGGCCTTCGGCGACGGCGGCGTCCGCGACTTGCGCGATGAGCTTGATCCGGAGGTCGCCCACCTCGGCTACGGGCCGACATCAGCGCCAGCGATTTGGCGGGACACAATCATCGTCGGCGTCTCTTGCGGCGAAGGGCCGGGAATCGCCGCGCCGGGCGATATCCGGGCATTCGATGTTCGCACGGGAGAGCAACTTTGGCAGTTCCATACCGTGCCGCGGCCCGGGGAATTGGGCCACGAGACCTGGCAGGGCGACTCGTGGAAGAACCGCGGCGGCGCCAACGCCTGGGGCGGCTTGAGCGTCGATCTCCAGCGGGGACTGGTGTTCGCCGGGCTGGGGTCGGCGGCGTTCGACTTTTACGGCGGCGATCGGCATGGCGAGAATCTGTTCGCCAACTGCACGATCGCGCTCGACGCGCGGACGGGCGAGCGGGTCTGGCATTACCAGACGCTGCGGCACGATCTGTGGGATCACGATTTGCCGACGTATCCGAACCTGGTGACCGTCACGCACGGCGGCCGCGCGATCGACGCAGTCGCGCAAGTGACTAAGACGGGTTTTGTGTTCCTGTTTGAGCGCGAGACCGGCAGGCCGTTGTTTGAGGTTGAGGAGCGCTCCGTGCCGTCGTCCGACGTGCCGGGGGAAGCGGCCTGGCCAATGCAGCCGTTCCCAGTGAAGCCGGCGCCGTTTGCCGCGCAGTCGTTCGATGAGTCGAACGTCACGAACATCGGCCAAGCGAACCGCGAATCGGTGCTCGCGCAACTTCGCAAGGTCCGCAGCGGCCCGGCGTTCAATCCGCCGAGCCTGCAAGGGACCGTGGTCATTCCCGGCTTTCACGGCGGCGCCACCTGGTCAGGAGCGTCGTTCGATCCGACTTCCGGCGTACTATACGTGAACTCGAACAACATGCCGAACATCATCACATTGGGCGAAGACGATGAGGGCAACGAACCGCGGTACGGGCCGTACGGTCACCGCGGGTACATTCAGTTCCGCGACCACGAGGGGTATCCGGCGATCAAGCCGCCATGGGGCGAGCTATGCGCGATCGACCTGAACACGGGCGAATACCGCTGGCGCGTGCCGCTGGGCGAATTCACCGAGCTGACCGCCCGCGGCGTGCCGCGCACCGGGACCGAAAGTTTCGGCGGCACGATCGTCACCGCGGGCGGGCTGGTGTTCATTGCCGGAACGATAGACGAGCGGATTCACGCCTTCGACAGCGCGACCGGCGAGACGCTGTGGGAGGAGCAACTACCGGCCGGCGGCTACGCGACGCCCTGCACGTACATGGTCGATGGCCGGCAGTATGTGGTGATCGCCGCCGGCGGCGCGGGGAAGCTGAAGACGAAGGCGGGCGACGCGTTCGTGGCATTCGCGCTGCCGGAGGAGCAAATGAGCATTGTGGGAGGCGTCTCCGACGCCGATTGAGCGCGGCCACGTCGCAAGTGC
>DASVCM010000052.1:0-4391 GCA_036381635.1 Lacipirellula sp. | reverse complement strand
AGCTTGGCCGCGAACTGCAAAACGCGGCGCAGCCGGAAATCCAGAAGGGAATCCAGCGGGTCGATAGCGAAGTTCGCGCCGCCGCCGACGCCTTCGGCGACCGCACGCGCAAGCTGATGAACGAGCTGCAGCAGCCGCTCGAGCAACCGCGGTTGCCGGCGGACCACCAGCCGCCCGCGGCAAGCAACACCGCCGGCGGCGAGCAGGCCTGGAACCAGGAGCAAGGTGCGGTCGCGTCGACGAATCCGTTGCGAAGCGGCTCGAACGACGGCGGCTCGACCTGGAATGGCCAGAATGGATCGGCTCCAACCCCAGCGCCCCCGCCGGCGCGCGGCGTCGATCCGTGGGCCGGCGTCCCCGATCCCCGGAAGCAAGCCGGCGCCGGAGCGGGAGGCGCCGGTGCGCAACGGGGCGTTCCGGAACTGGCAACGCGGCCCCTCCCCTTTGGGGGTTTGGGAGGAAATCCCGTGGCTACCGGGCCGCAGTTTCCCAGTGTCGAGAACCCGGGCGAACAGCCACAGGCTCCGGTCGCTCACGCTCCCGGCTCGCAGGCGGATCCGAATTCACCCGTGGTTCGGAGTGATATGCTGCAGCAGCCGGCGGATCGACCGCTGGACGGGACTGTAGCGCAACCGGTCGCCACGACTCAGAATCCGGCTGCACCGCCGACCACGCCTGCGGCGAACGCCTGGGGCAATACCCCTCAAACTGCGCAGCCGACTCAGGCCCAAGCGGCTAGCGGTCCGGCGTCTACCGCCGCAAATGGAAATGGCGGGGGAGCCGTCCAGGCCTCCGGCGGTAACACGATTGCAGTCCTGGTCGCATGGGTGCTGCTCAGCGGCTCGATCGCCGGCAACCTGTACCTCTTCTGGAGCTACCTCGACGTGCGGCAGAAGTACCGGGCGCTGGTCCGCAAGACGGCCCGCGCCGTCGGCAGCCGGTTCTCGGCGGCATAATGTCGCCCTCTCGCTCCGCGAGAGGGAGCATCTCGCTCCAGCGAGATGCCTACACTACCCGGCCACTCGCGGCTTCGCTCGCCGCGATAGCTCGGCGTCGGCGCTGACGATGTACGCCAGCGGACTGCCCTCGTCCGGCGTCTCCGGCCGGTACTCGACCGACGGTAGGTCGAAGGAGTACTCGTGAAACTCCGACGGCTCAGCGGGTTCCACCACCGCCGGGCGTTCTTCGATCACCCGCTCGACGAAGGGGTAGTCATACAGGTCCACAGCAGGCTCTTCTGCGACGACCGCCGGCGCCCGCTGCCGGCGCGGCTTCTTCTTCACCGGCTTCATCTCCGGCTCCGGCAGCTCAACCGGCTCCACCTCCGCTTGCGTTTTCGCGACCGCCGCCAGCTCAGGCAGCCCGCTGCGCCGCGGCAGCCGTCGGCAGTCAGCCTTCTGTTCCCTAAAAATCTCCCACATGTGCTCATGGCAGGTGAACAGGAACACCTGGTGCCCCGCGGCGGCGAATTCGCACAGCACCTCGGCGGCGCGGCGAGTCCGCTCGACGTCGAAGTTCACCAGCACGTCGTCCAGCACCACGGGCAAGTTCACGCCGCGGCGGGCGAACGTGGCCACCAGCGCCAGCCGCACGCTCAGGTAAAGCTGCTCGCGCGTGCCGCGGCTGAGGACCTCGACGGGGAGCGACTCGCCGCCGACGGTGTCGACCAGCAGGATATCGTTCGACAGCGGCGTCCAGATGCGCTTGTACTGGCCCGCGGTGAGCTTCTCCAAGTACCGCGACGCCTCGCCTAGCGTCTCGGGCTGGCGGTGGGCTTCGTAATCGGCGCGGATTCGCTCAAGGACGCGGTTGACGGTCGCGTGGCGCCGCCAGCTTTCGCGGGCTTCGGCGAGCTGCTTCTCGACGGCACTCAGATCGAGCTGCCGTTCCGCGAGTGAACGGTCCTTGGCGAGCACCGTCTGCTCGCGGAGCAACTCTCCGCGCTGCTGGGACAGCTCCTTGAGACTGTTCTGCTTCGCGTCGAGCTCCGCAGTTGCCTGCTCCCACATCTGGTCGAGCAGGCCGATCGACTCGGGGCTAAGGAGCTGCGCGAACGTCTCCTCCGGGGCGTGCTTGCCGATCGCGGCGAGGATCTCGCGGCTCACCGCCTTGCGCTGGTTCGCCAGGAGCTGCGCCTGGTGCTGGTCGGCGGCCATCATACGGTACTGCTGCTCGTCCTCGCAGCCGGCGGCCTGGAACATGGCCGATCGGCGCCGCTTGAGGCCGGCGATCGCATGCAGGTGCTTCCCCTCGTCGGCCTTGAGTTCCTTCGCTTTCTCGGCAAGCTGATTGCGCCGCTCGACGTCGCCCGCCTGGCGGCGGCGCTCAGTGAGCAGGTGATCGAGTTGGTCGAGCGGGTCGATCTCCGCGAGCCGGGCCGTCTCGGCCCCGGCGGCGGCGCGCTCCGCTTCGGGCGGACCCTTCGCGTCGCGGCTAACGGTTGTCGGTTTGGATTGCAGCACGCAACCAACTTCCTCGGCGAGGTCGCGACTCCGCCGCAGCAGCGTCGCATGCTCGCGCTGACGCATGCTTGCATCTTCGCGACGATGCCGCGCCCGGGCCTCAAGCTCCGCAAGCTGCCCATAACGATCGGCGACGCTCATCAGCAACTGCGGGTCGATTGACTCCGGCAGCCCCAGCGTCGTTGCCGCAGTTCGCCACTTGGCCAGCGCCGCATCGCGATCCTTCTCGGCCTGCTTGACGCGCGTCTCGGCGGTCTCCACTTCGCCGCCGGCCTGCTTGCGCTGAGCCTCGAACGGTAGCACGCCTTCCAGCTCCGCCAAGTGCCGCTCGGCCGCCTGCAACCGCAGCACGACCGAGCCGTCGGTCATCGGCAGCTCGGCGTTGACCTGCTCCTTCTCGCGCTCCATTTCGGCAATCTGCTTGTCGAGGACTTCCATCTGACGCTGGCAGGCGTCGAGCTTCTCGGCCGCGGCGTCGTCGGCGAAATACTTGAAGACCCACGCGAACGCTGCCGCGCCGATGCCCCCGAACATGACTAATCCGCCGTACTTGCCAAACGGCGACGACGGCACGAGCATACCAATCCCCACCAACAGCGCCCCGGCAATAAACGTCGCCAGTAGCCAGCCGAATAGCCACAGCGGCATCACCTGATCGTCGAGCAGGTCGTGGCTCTGCTGCTCGAGTTCCACTTCGTGCTGCCGGGCCTGGTCGAGCCGTTGCTCGACGGCCAGCCGCTTCCGAAGGCGCGCGACGAGGTTACTCGCTTCCTGCAGGTCCATCGGCAGGCCGTGCGACTCGCCGCCGATAATAGCCGTCTCGATCTGCGTGCGCAAGCTGCGTTCGCTCTCGGTGAGCATGTCGAGGTCGCGCAGAGCGGCGTCGAGCCGCTTCTGGGCCATCCGCAGGTTGTCGATGTGCGGCTGCAGGCTCTCCAGATCGCTCTCGCTGAGCTCGCGAAGCTGCTGGCCGTGTTTCAGGCCAAGGGCCTCGGCAAGCCGCTTCTGCTCGGCGCCAAAGCGGGTTTCGTACTGCTTGGCTTCACGCTCCAGATCTTCCTGCTGCCGCTCGAGCGACTGAAGCCAGTCGCGCTGCTCGCCGAGGGCGTCGATCCGCTGGGCGTTGCGAACCAGCAGCTCGTTGATCCCCAGCCGCTCTGCCTCGTCGCGGAGCTGATGCCGCTGGCCTTGCAGCACATCGGCTTGCCGCTGGTGCTTCTCGATGTCGGCGTTGATCGTGTTGAGCCGCTCGATGGCGTCGGCCGGCAGCTTCACGCGACCGCTCAGGTGGCCAAGCTGCTCCTCGATCTTTTCGCGCTTCCGCCAGTTCGGCTTCAGACTGACGGCGATCTCGATCGTCCGGGCATGGTGTTCCGCCTTGCGGACATCGTTCTCGACGGCGGCGATCTGGTCGTCGAGCTCCTTGATTCGCACGGCCAGCTGCGACCAGAGCCGGTTCTGTTCGCGGAGTTGATCGACCTCGGCCCGCAGCTTGTCGCGCTTTGCCGTGAGGCCGACGATCTGCGACGACTGCCCGCGGTCGGAGAGCAGCGCCTCGCGATTGGCGCCGAGCTCCTGGATCACGTCGTACAGCGAGACGCGGTCCAGTCCCGAGGTGAGCCGGTAGATCCACTCACCGGCCTTGGTGCCCGAGAGCATGTTGAGCTCTTGGATCTCGTCGAGGCTCACGGCAAAGACGTTCGAGTATGTCAGCTCATCGACGTCGGCGAGCGCCTCGCGCAGCAGACGATCGCCGCCCGCGGCGCCGTCGCTGGTGGTGCAGATGACGCGGCCGACATCGTCCGGCCCGCGGTCGGCGATGCGGCTGGCGCGGAACCGCAGCTCGCCGTCGGCGATGCCCAGCACGCCGCCGGGCTGGCCGCCGTCGATCGGCGGCAAATACCGCTTCCGCCGCCCGGGCGTCACGCC
>DASVCM010000051.1:0-13154 GCA_036381635.1 Lacipirellula sp. | reverse complement strand
GCGGGGGCCGGGAGCGGCGCGGCTTCGCCGAAGTTCTGGCCGAAACGCACTTCCACGCGGCCGTCGCTGGTCTCGATTACCGCGCGATGGGCGTCGAGCTGCACAACTTTGCCCTTAAGCTCGCCGACCTCGATCTCGTCGCCCTGCTGATAGTACGTCAGCTCGCTGTCGCCATCTTTCTGCACGCCCATGCGCCAGCCATAGGCCCCGTAGTCGGTCCAGACGAACTTGGTCTTCGCGGCGACGTCATCCTTCTGGCCGTCGCCGTCGCCTGCCTTGGGCGTGTAGGCGACGAACAGATTGCGATCGGCGAGCGACTTGCGAAACGCCTCTTTTGACTTGGCGAGTTGCTGCGCGTCGCCGTCGGCAAGCCGATTTGTTCGCTTCACGTCGGGCAGGATGAGCGCGCTGGCGGTGGCGGTGATGTTCAGTTTCTTGCCGCCATCCTCGGCCAGCAGCGTCGCGCTGGCGATGCGATGGAGATGCGGCGCGGAGTAGAACCGGTAGAGAAAGTCGGCAAGCTGCTCCATTGTGCCGGTGGCGCGGAGCTCGAACGAAACCTCGTCGAATTGCGGATTCCGAGCGTTGCCCGTCTTGTTTGCAAGCTGCGTGACCTGCAGCCCCGCCTCGGTCGCCTGACTGCGAAGCCAGTCCTGATACAGCGACTCCGCCACGTCGCGGTTGCTGGGAAGCGACTGGCTGATCCACTGGTTGAGCTGCTTTCGCGCCTTCTGGCCGCGGTACTCGGCGGTTTGAGCGTCGGTGAGCGCCTGCTCGGCTTGCGCCCGCAGCGCTTCATTCCGGTCGAGCGCGTCGCGGTATCGCGTCAGTCCCTGCGTGCCGAACCACAGCACGCCGGCCGCCGCGACGGCGCCGGTCAGCATCTTCTCGCGGTGCGTCACGGTTGCGCTCCTTCGGCCTCGGGCGCCGGTTCGACCCGCTCGAGCGTGCCGACGACGCTCACGCCGTATCCGGGCACGGCGCCTTCGGCCTTCGCGTCGACCGCTTCGCGAGCAAAGCGGTAATCGGCCGCCCGCAGGCGCGTCTCAATCGGCTGAAGCGCCTTGTTGTCCTTCACAGCGGCGTCGACCGTGAACGTCCGATTGTTGACGACCAGCTTCGTCAATACGACGTCCTGATCGGCCGGGAACTTCTCGCTGTCGAGCGGTTCAGGACGGAGCTGATGGGCCAGGTGGTCAAGCTCGGCGAGCAGGTTTACCGAGCCGTCGAGCCACGTTCCAATGGCCGCGGCCTTGGCCTCGTCCTCGGCATAGTCCTCCAGCAGCGGCGCCAGCGCCTCGCGCGTGGCGTTGGCCTCGGCGGCGGCTTCCAACGGCTCCTGCAGATTGCGGTAGCCTTGCCACGCGATGAACGCGAGCAGCGCGGCGGCCGCGGCGCCGGCGAGCCCATAGGTTCGCAGGCGGCTGGGAGGCGCCGGCCGGCGGCGGGGGTGGAGCAGATCCATCCCCACAGAGCGGCGCTGGGCGACGGACGCGGCGAGCGCCGCGACGGGCGCCGCTTCTACGGCATTGACGCCCGCGGCGGCCGGGACGTCGACGAGTCGCTCAAGCGGCACGGCTTGCACGGGCTTCGACAGTGTGGCGCCCAGTTCGCCGGCGATTTCATCGGCGCTTGCGCCAATGTAGACGCACTTCGGGGCGGCGCGCTGCCCGGGGTGCGATTGGGCAAGCGCCAACAGCGTGCGACGCAGCTCGCCGCCGAGCGCTGCCGCGTCGGCGGCGGCGTTGTCGTCTTCTGGCAGCCAGACGGTGCGGATGAGTCGCAGCTCGTCGCCTTCGGTGGCCCACACGGCCGCTTGCCGTTCGAAGATCGCCGCGTACACGGCAACCGAACCGGCCGGCTCGGCGTGCACGCGGCGGCCAAGCTCCGGCCAGCCGAGCGGCTCCGGGATGATCCGCTCAACTTTGAGGCCCGCTTCGTCGATCGTTTCGCGAAGCTGCCTCCACTGGGCGGGCAGCAAACCCGCGGCAATAACCTTGTACGGATGCTCTTCGCTTCCCTCCAGCGGCAGGAAGTCGAAGCCCTCGCCGTCGTCGGCGATCGCCGCGTCGCGTTGGGCTTGAAGATGGACTAAATCAGGCAGGTCGTCGGCAGGAACCGGAGGCAGCTCCTGGTTCTGCCAAACGAGCTCCGACCGCGGCAGGACAACCACAGCCGGCGCCCGTCCGTGGTGTATCGCCTCCAACCCGGCGGCCAAATCGCGACCGCGCTGCCTCGCATCGTCGCCCGGTTGCAGCGGGATGTTAACGCCCTTTTCAACGAAGAGCCGGCCGCCGTCGGCGCGTACCGCCAGCGCCAGCGCGGAGTTCGGCTGCAGTTTGATGGCGAGGAGGGTCGTCATGGAGTAATTCGCGAACGGAATGCGATATGACAACAGAAGGGCGCAAAGATCGCAAAGGGTTGAAGAAATCGAACTCTTTGCGAACTTTGCGATCTTCTGTTAGTTCTTGCTTGTGCCCTTGCTGGGAATTGGCGTTATGGCTCTTCGCAGTTGTCAGGAGCACAACTGCTGCAGGCCATTATAACTAAGTTGGCCGTCCGTTTCGTTGATTCCCGGGGCGCCTCAGCGGGAGGTCTCCGCCTCTACGCCGAGCTGCTGGGTTGTGAAGCCGCGGCCGAGTGGGGACAGGTCCCGCCAGGCGCGAAGCCGGGGCGACGTGCCGCTGCGGTCGATGACGAACTCCCCGCGGACCGCCGAGGGACCGGCGTCGAAGAAACCGACGACCTGCCCGCTGAAGGCGTCGCCGCCGGTGGTGACGTACCGTTCGATCTGCTTCATCTCCTGGAGCGTGACGATTCCCTCGATCAGCAGCCAGATGGCGTGACGCTGGTCGCTCAGCACCAGGTCCGGTTCCAGCTCGCGCCGCGCGACGATCCTCCCGATGGCCGTCGCCGGCAGACCTGGTATCGATCGCAACACGGGCCGGGAGGCGGCATTGATGCTCACGCGGCCGGCGACCCTGCGGGCGCGACCCGGGAGAATCGCGTCGTAAAACGTGAGCAGCTCGCGATACGTGCTTGCGTTATCGAGCCATGGCGAATCGACGTTCTTGGCGGGCTGATTGTCCTGGCCAGGGACCTGCACCCGCATGCCGACCAGCTCGAGCGGGGAGTTGATTTGGTTGCCGCCCTGCTGTTCGAAATTCAATTGCAAGGACGACGCCGCGACGGAGACTGCCTGCGATGCGCCGGCGCCGGGAGTCCCGCTTGTCGGCGGGGAGCCGCCACTGGTGCTGGACGAGCTGGAACCTGTCGAACCGCTCGTCGAGCCGCCGCCTATAGTGCTTCCAGGCAACGGCGGCTGTCCGTTCTGCCCTTGATCGATCGGCTGCCCGCCGTATTGCCGGTAGACGATGATGAACTTGGCCATGTCATCGCCCACCACCGATTGCAGGGACGTGTACAGCTGCTGCAAGTTCTGGCCGTTGAGGTCGAGGCGGGCCAGTGCCGTTGAAGTGCTGGCCGCGGCGCCGGTGGACGGCGACTGTTGGAAGTTCTCGACGCTCGAGACCGTAAGATAGGCCGACCAGCCGCGATTGAGCGAGCCATCCGCGTTGTCGAGCTCCACCAGCAGGCCGCGCGGCGCCTCATGCGGCTCGATCTGAAAGTTCCGATTCTGATCGACCCCGTACAGCAGCTCGGGCGTAATGCCGCGCACCAGGAGTAGCTCGTCGAGATCGGCGATCGGACCATTCCGCGGCTCGTACGGCGGCACAAGCTGCTGATAAACCTCAAACTCGGCGCCGTTGGTGCGTGGCGCCTCATCGGCATCGAGCCAGTCGAGGATCGCGTCGGCAATTTCGATCGTCATCCCCGGCAAGGCGAGCAAGCGATTGACGGCCTCCTCCTCAGCGCCCGGCGCCAGAAGCGTGTTGACGTTCAGCTTCGCCGACTCGTTCTCCAGGCCGTACTTGAACCCGGCGTACAAGCCGTCGACCTGCGCGGGCGAGAGGATCGTGAACCGGCCGCGGTCGAACGGATCGGACTGATCGTCGACAATCACCGCTTGCATGGTCGTCGGATTGGCGAGCAGGCCGCCCGCTTGCTGGATCTCGGCGGGCGTCAGTGCGAGCACTGTCTTGACATACTCGGCGCCCGACTCGGCCAGCCGCGCGGCCTTCACGCTGCGGCCATGATGGCGGACGGCTTTTCGCTCGTTTTGCATCAGGTCGAGATAGGTCGCGGTGCCGAGCGTGAGCATGGCAATCACGACGAGCACGAGCAGCAGGACGCTGCCGTGGCGGTTGGGCGTTGCAGCCCCGGGCTCTGCCCGGGGGTTGCGCGGCGCCGCGACATCGGATTTAATGGCGAGCCGCCCCCGCCCAGAGGCCGGGGCTGCATTTGCTGCGCGGGGGCGTGAGCGATTACTCATCTTCTTCATCTTCTTCGCTCTCCTCCGCAGCTTGATTTTCGTTCCCGCCGCTGACCGGCATCAACGCTTCGGCCGGTTGGGCCGGGCTGATACTCGGCAGTCGCACGAATCGGCGGTACTCGACCAGCTCGTTCTCGCGGTAGCTCGGCTGTCCAGTCAGCCGCTGCTGCGGCTCGTCGCTGAGCGAATCCGCGAACGAGGGCTCGTAGATCGTCAGGAGGATCTCGATGCCGGCCGGCAGGGCGCCTTGTTCGAACGAGTCCCACTCGTCGACGAACTGCGTGCCGTCGAAGTAGTTGAGCTCCATCTTCACCACTTCCGGGGCGAGCAATTCGATGCGGGCGCCGTCGCGCTGGATGGTTGCGTCGAGCGGATCGGACTCATCAGCCAGCGCCGCGGTCGTGTAGAGCTCGCGGTACAGCCCTGCGCGCCGATCGCTCGTCTCGTCCTCCTCCGGCACGCCCTGCAGGGCGAACTCCTGCGAGGTTTGCCGGTCGCCGTCATTGAGGTAGTAGCGAACACTGGCCGGCATGTCGGCGGCCGTCGCCGGTTCTTCGGGCAAGACCTGGCGAGAGGCGCGCTGCCAGTTCGGATAGGCGGCGCGGTCGATGCGGAGCTGATCGATCGTGCCGAACACGCCTTGCACCTGCGCGGGCAGCGTGGTCAGGGCGCCCGCTGATGCAGAATTGCCGCCGCCGGGTTCGCTGCTGCCGTTGGAGGCGCCGCTGAAGCCATTGGCGGTTCCGCTGGAGAACCCGTTGCTGCCGTTGGAGCCCAAGCTCCCGCCGGAGTTTTGGGCGCCGCCGCCGGAAGGCCCGCCGCCCATGGCCTGGGCGGACGGGGCGAACAGTCGCGTCGCGGCGATGTCGGCGGCCATCTGATCGAGAATCGTACGAGCGAGCTGCGCCGACTCGACGCGGCTGCGGCTGGAATCGACCCGGACCATGTACAGCTCGATCGCCGTCATCAAGAGGTACATGACGACCGACGTGAGGCCGATCGCCAGGACGATTTCCATGAGCGTAAAGCCGCCAGGCGTTGCGACAGCCAGTGTGCCACTGCTGGCTCGCCCAGCCGTGGGCGCCGTGTACCCGCTTCGCACTGCTGGACGAGCCAGTGGCGGCACACACGACCTCATGGGAAGCCTCCTGCCGCATTACCGCTCGTTGGGCCGCTGGCAGAACCGGTCGCCATGTTTTCACGCTGTTGCTCGGCCGCGTCGCGACCGTCGGCTTCGGCCTCTTCAGCGTTTTCGTCCGTTTCGGGGACGGTGGGCATCCAGCGCACGAGGCGGAACTTCACCGGGTTGAACTGCGGCTCCAGGTCTTGCTCGACGGTGACAACCAGCGGATAGATCCCCTCGATGTCGCTCGTGCCGGTTTCCACCGAGTATATCCAACGCGTGGCGTCTTCTACGTCGAGGGGCTGGCGGCTCACCGGCGACTCGTCTTCGACGCCGGCCATGATCTCGTCCATGATGCTCGAGGCGAGCAGTTGGGCCTGTGTCTCGGCCCGGGCGTCCACGGCGTTGGAGTTGGCGATTTGCATCACCTCGCCAAAGATGGCCAGGGCGCCGCCGAGGATTACAAGGGCGAGAATCACTTCGATCAGCGTGAATGCCGGCGGGCGACGTGTTCGCCGGCATCGTCCCGATGCCGTGCGGCGCCGGCGCGGCATCGAGACGATGCCAGCTAACATTGATCGACGTGTGGCGTGGGACATGCAACTTTAGCGGCGATTGGTGCGCTGGAGTTCTTCTTGCGAGAGGATATCGGTTGCACGGCCGACTCCGGTCAGGCCGCGGAGGGTCAGTCGCACGAACTGGTTGCGATCGTTGCCGATGACGATCGAAGCTTGCGACGTCGTGCCGTCGGGGAAGAACAGAATCGGCGTCGTTACGTCAGCGCCCCGCGACTGCAGGGACGCGACCTGGCGCTCGGCGGTGAGCGCATCCTCCACAGCGATCTCGCCGCTTTTGAACGTGATCTTGTCAGGCAGGGCGACGTTCTGGCCCGTCGGGTCCTCACTGGCGGCCGTCGACGCCGTCTGACTTGCATTAGCCGTAGTTGGACTGGCGGCGGACTCCGAGGCGCTCCGAGTCGTTGCCGATGTTGACGATCCGGTCCCAAGCGCATCCTGAGCGACCGGCAGCCATGGGCCCACCTGGTACGTTCCCGAGTCGGGCGTATAGGTGAATTGAAATACTTCGCCGGACTCGATCGCCCGCGCGCGGGCTTGCGACCAGCGGGTGATAATCTGGTCCCCTGCCCTACGCAGCCGCACCGAGGAAAAGCTGCCTGTGAATACAGGGACCACGATGCTGCCGATCACAACCAGCAGCGCGAGCACGACGAGCAGCTCGACGAGCGTCATGCCGCGGCGGTAGCTGAAAGCCCCCGGCTCTGCCGGGGGACAGAATGCGCGGTTAGACCGACTTGCGCAAAAAGTCCCCCGGCGGAGCCGGGGGCTTTCATGACATACATTTGCGAAGGCAACAAGCCGCATGGGCTACGACTTTTCCCAATTGCCGATGTCGTCTTCCGAGCCGCTCTGGCCGTCGGGGCCGTTGGACCAGAAGTCGTACTTATCGGTGTTGTGCTTACCCTGAGCGGTGTATTGATAGGGATTGCCCCACGGATCTTCCTTGAGCTGCTCCATATACGGCCCGCTCCACTTGTCGGATGTGGTGGCGTCGGACGGCTTGGTCCAAAGGTCGTCGAGCTTCGCGGGGTACTTGTTCATGTCGAGGCGATAGCGGTCGATAGCGCCGCGTACGAGACTGACGTTCGACTTGGCCGCATTGACGCTCGCGCGGTCCTGCGTGCCGGTAAAGACGTTCACGGCGAGCGAGCCGATGATCACGAGAATGATCAGCACGAGCAACACTTCGATCAGCGTGAAGCCGGCGCGGCGGACGACGCGCGTGGATCGGCGACGGTTAGTTAGACGACGCATCGTTGCGCTCATCGCTTGGGTTCCTTTCCTCTCACATTGCCTGGAGGGTGGTTGGCCGCAGGGCTGCGACGGGGACGCCGCAGCGCCGAGCTGCCGGTGGGTTTAAGTCTGGCGGACAGCTAACAGCTAACAGCTAATTGCTAACAGCTTTCTCCTTACATCGCCATCGCCGATTTTAGCATAGGCAGCATCAGCGCGACTACGATCACCAGCACGGCTGAAGCCAGGATTAAGAGCATGAACGGCTCCAGCAGCCGCACGAACAGATCGAGCCGCCGCCACGTTTCTTTCTCGAGCGAGTCCGCAATGTTGGTGAGCACCGTTTCGAGCGTGTTTGACTGCTCAGCGACCGCAACCATTTCGACCACGTTTGGCGGGAAGTGCCCGCTGGCCGCCAGCGGCGCCGCCAGGGATTCGCCGGCGGTGATGTTTTCGGCCGCCTCATTGATGGCGGAGGCCAGCACGCGGTTGCCGGTCGAATCGGCGCTGATCTTCAGCGACCGCACAATCGGCACGCCGCCGGCGAGCAGCGTGCCCAGCACGCGGCAGAACCGCGAGACGGCGAGGTTGCGGTAAATAATCCCCGCCTGCGGCAGCCTCAGTCGCCAGCGGTCGATGAACCAACGGCCCTCGTCGGTTTGAATGCGATTCTTCACCAGCAGCACCAACCCCGCTATTGCGATGGCGATGAACAAACCATAGGCATGAATGCTGTCGCTGACCCAGAGGAGCCAGTCGGTCATCACGGGCAGTTCCCCACGGGCGCGCAAGCGGGCGAACAGGTCTTCGAACTTCGGCACGAAGAAGATGACCAACACGGTGACGATCGACACGCCGAACACCGCGAGGAAGATGGGATACGCCATGGCGCCCATCACGCGGCCGCGGAGCTCGGCCTGCTGGTCGGTAAACTTCGCCACGCGCTCCAACGCTTCCTCAAGAAAGCCGCCCTCGCCGCCGGCGCGGACGATGCTGCGCGACAGCTCGGTGAACGCTCGCGGATGGCGGGCCATCGCCTCGGCGAGCGAATCGCCTTCGGTGATGCGCAAGCGCAGGTCGTCGACGATCTTTTGGAGCGTGGGATTGGTCGATTGCCGCTCCAGCACTTCCAGCGATCGCAACAGCGGCACGCCGCTGCGCAGCAGCGCCGCGAGCTGCACGTAGAATTGCGACATCGCCTGCGGCCGGACTTTGAGCTGGCCGGCCTTCTGCAGCTTGCCGCCGGCGGGCTTTACCTGAACGGGGAAGAGTTCCTTCGCCGAGAGCGCCGACAGGACTTCGCGCTGCGTTGCGGCGGAAAGGATGCCCTCGACGCGCTGGCCGGCGGCGGTTCGTGCGATGTATGCGAAATCAGGCATAAGAATTCACATTTAGCCGCGGGGCTCGCCCCGCGCCCGCCGCGAGCGGCGGGGCTAACTATTAGATTCGATCGCTCTTCGTGACGCGCAACACTTCGTCCACGGTCGTGACGCCTTCGAGAACTTTGTTCCAGGCGTCTTGCCGCAGCGTGCGCATGCCGTCGGCGAGCGCGGCTTTGCGAATCTCCCAGCTACTCGCTCGGTCGTGGGCCAACTGCCGCACGGCGTCGGTCGTCGCGCACAGCTCGAAGATGCCCTGGCGGCCCGTGTAGCCGTTTCCACGGCATTGGCGGCAGCCTTCGTTGATGAACAGCGGCTCGCCGCGCTCGCGGTACTCATCCCATGGAAAGTCGTCGGGCAGATCGTCGCGGCTCGGCATGTAGGAGCGGCGGCACTTTTTGCACAGTGTGCGAACCAGCCGCTGGGCCATCACCGCCTCGATCGTGCTCGCGACGAGGAACGGCTCGATTCCCATATCCACCAGGCGCGTGTACGCACTGGGGGCGTCGTTCGTGTGGAGCGTGCTGAACACCAAGTGGCCGGTGAGAGAGGCTTGTATCGCATTCTCCGCCGTTTCGTGGTCGCGGATTTCGCCCACCAGCACCACGTCGGGATCGTGCCGCAGGATCGAACGCAATGACGCCGCAAACGTCAGCCCGATCTTCGGGTGGACCTGAATCTGGTTGATCCCTTCGAGCTGATACTCGACCGGGTCCTCGGTCGTGATGATCTTCGTATCCTCGCTCTTGATATCGAGCAGCGCGCTGTAGAGCGTGGTCGTCTTACCGGAGCCGGTCGGGCCGGTCACCAGAATGATGCCGTGCGGCAGACGAATGAGATGGTCGAACTTCTCGCGCATGAAGGACGCCATGCCGAGCTTTTCGAGCGAGAACTCCATGCGGCCCTTATCCAAGAGCCGCATGACGATCCCCTCGCCGTGAAGCATCGGGATCACCGAGACGCGGACGTCCACCTCGCGGCCATGCACCTTCAGCTTGATGCGGCCGTCCTGCGGCAAGCGCTTCTCGGCGATGTTTAGCCGGGCCATGATCTTCAGGCGGCTGATGATGGCGGCCTGGAAGCGGTTGATCTCCGGCGGCGTGGGCTGCTGCTGCAACAGCCCGTCGATGCGGTAGCGAATCTTTACCCCCGAGGGTTGCGACTCGATGTGAACGTCGCTCGCGCGGGAATCGATCGCCTCGATCAGAATCTCGTTGACCAGATGAACGACCGAAGCCTCTTGCACCTCGGCGGCGATTTCGCCGTCGTCCACTTGCAGGCCATCGACCAGCTCGACCTCTTCCTCCTCGCGCTGGGCGAGCAGTCCCTCGATGGTCTCGCTGCCAACGCCGAGGTGGGTCTTGATCCGCTTGCCGATGGCCTCCCGAGTCGCCAGCACGGGAATGACCGGGCAGCCCAGCGCCGCGGCCGCCTCATCGAGCGGGTAAAGATTCAGCGGGTCGGAAGTCGCGACGACCACGGCCCCGCGGCGACGCTCCACCGGAAAGAGCGCTTGCCGATGGATCAGCTTTGGCGGGAAGCTCTGCAGGAGCGATAGATCGACCTGCGCCGACTCCAGGTCGATGTAGTCAACGCCCGTTTCGGCGCCGAGGGCTCGCAGGGCGTCGGCCTCGCCGACGACCCCCATATCGACGGCCACCTGGTCGATGCGCGAGCCGTTGGTGCGTGCATCGGCAACGCGCGAAAGCTCGGCGTCGGACAACAGCCCGTGCTTCTGAAGGATTTGACCCGCGTCCATTGAGTCTCGCCCGAACGGTGAGTTTGAAATGGTTAGGCCGCGGGGCGGACGCGCTGCTGTGGTGGGTATAATCGAAACCGAATGAACATCGCCGCGCGCCCCTTCGCCCTCTGCCCCTAGCGCGACGACCGCCCGACGGGCGCAGCTCGCATTATGGGCGATGGGGCGCCGTGCGGCAAATACTTGAACGTAACGGGTTTGTGGCGGCGACCGAGCGTTCACCGCGACGCCGACGGTAGGGCTTGTCTCAACACCTGCCATGCCCATTAGCCGGACCGCGCTAGCGGCCGGTTTGGTGACAAAACCGAGGGCTAGCGCCCAGCGGCTGACGGTTTTGAGGCAGCCCCTAGCCTTAACGTCGAGCCGCGGGCGGAGGGCGACACCTCTCTTAGTATCGCTGCGGGCGCCTTAAATGGCAGTTAAGCACGCCGCACAAAGCCTTGCGTTGGAACGGTTTGAGCAAGAGCGGCAGCGTCGCACTGGGGCGTCGTTCGGCTAGCCGGAGATTGCGGGCTGTTGTAGTTTGATAGCGCCTCAAGCCCCCAAGTTTGTAGTTCCTGAGCCGGCGGCGTAAGCGCCCGGAGACGCCTCATGATCTCTCCCGAAGAACTGATGCAGTCGGCCATCGACAAATGCCGCGAGGGCCTGCGTCGCGGGCAAAGTCCGTTCGGGTGCGCCATCGCCATTGGCGACCGGATTGTCGCCAGCGAGCACAATGTCGTCGTGATGACGACCGACATCACCGCCCACGCCGAAGTCCATGCCATCCGCTCGGCCAATCGAGCCATCAATAGTATTTTTCTCGAGGGCGCCATCGTCGCGACCACATGCGAGCCCTGTCCCATGTGCATGGCGGCCCTTCACTGGGCCCGGGTCGATACGGTTTACTTCGGGGCGACGATCGCCGACGCCGACTCCGCCGAGTTCAACGAATTGCAGTTGCCCGCCGCCGAGTTGGTGCGCCAAAGCGGCAGCCCCGTGAAAGTGGTCAGCGGCGTACTTGCCGATGAATGCAAGAAGCTGTTCCAGGAATGGCTCGCCAATCCGGATCGGCATGTTTATTGAAGAAGTGGACGCCATGAAAGCCCCCGGCTCCGCCGGGGGACATCTGATCATGTACTCGGACCCGATCGCGACGTTCGTCACAACCACAAGCTTCGGCTCATGGCTTCCGGGCGACGTCCGCGGGTATGTGGACAACGGCAAGCTCTTCCCGCCAATACCGCAGCTGGAGGCGCATATTCGCCGTAACATGACGCAAGCACCGGTCCAATTCTCACATCGCGATCGGGGTGAGCTGTTTGAGGCCCTTGGCGCTGCGTCGTCGGAATTTGATTACCGGTTGACGGATGCGGTTGTTGAAGCAACGCATTTGCATTGGATAATTGGGCATAACGATTCAGTTGCTGCCATGGTGGGACGCCTGAAGAACCGGATGCGCCAACGCCTCGGCCGTGGTCGAATCTGGGCGGATGGATTCTCACACCGGCTCTTGTTTGACGACGACTCGCTTTATGACGCAAGGCAGTACTTAACGAAACACAACGGCTTGCGCATGCTTGCTGGCGAGTTAGTTACGCTGTCCCCCGGCAAAGCCGGGGGCTTTCAAACATGATCTCCAAACTCGAACTCGTGCAGGACTGGCTTCCCCGCTACACGGGCATGCCGCTGGGCGAGTTTGGCAAGTACATCCTGTTGACGAATTTCCGAACCTATGTCGCACGGTTCGCAGAAAAGTTCGGTTGCCAGGTGTATGGCGCCGACCGGCCGATGCAGGCGGCCACCAACGCCGACGGCCTGTCGATCGTGAATTTCGGCATCGGCTCGCCGAATGCGGCGACGGTCATCGATCTGCTCACGGCGGTCGAGCCGAAGGCGGTCCTGTTCCTGGGCAAATGCGGCGGACTCAAACGCTCGACGGAGATCGGCCACTTCATCCTGCCGATCGGCGCCATCCGCGGCGACGGCACTTCGGACGACTATCTGCCAAAGTTGGTGCCGGCGTTGCCTTCGTTCAAGCTACACAAATTCGTCTCCGAAAAGCTGGTGGATCGCCATCTGGACTATCGCACGGGCGTGGTCTACACCACCAACCGTCGGGTGTGGGAGCACGACGAGCAGTTTCGCATGCAGCTTAAAGATTACACGCCGATTGCGATCGACATGGAGACGGCGACGATCTTCGTCGTGGGGCACAAGAACCAAATCGCCCGCGGCGCACTCCTTTTAGTTTCCGATCTGCCGATGACGCCCGAGGGCGTGAAGACCTCGCGGAGCGACGCGAAGGTGACCCAAGATTGGTCGGACGTGCACCTGGAGATCGGCATCGAATCGCTTAGCGAGATTGAAGAGAAGGGGGAGCAGATTAAGCACTTTCAGTACTGAACGGCCTGTTCGGCCGCGGGATTTCGCAACCCGGCTTTTTTTCGCGCCGCATTTGCTATGATGTCCACCGCCTTGGCGCCGGTATGGACTCTTACTCGTCTTGAGGGCGGTCGCCGTGAAGGAACGACCTCACGCGCGGCGGGCGTTTACGCTAGTCGAACTGCTCGTCGTCGTCGCGATTATCGCGGTCCTGATTGCGATGCTACTGCCGGCGGTGCAGGCAGCGCGCGAGGCTTCGCGCCGTAGCGAGTGCATCAACAATCTCAAGAACCTTACGCTTGCCGCTTTGAGCTTTGAGGCTGCA
>DASVCM010000050.1:0-3955 GCA_036381635.1 Lacipirellula sp. | reverse complement strand
GCCAACTGCCCACCGCCCACCGCCCACTGCCTACCCATGCCCGACGCTCCCGCCGACAAAGACCGCGCCCCCTCAAAAAACTTCATCGAGCAGATCATCGACGCCGATCTGGCCGCCGGCAAGTTCGACCGCGTTCACACCCGCTTTCCGCCCGAGCCGAACGGCTACCTCCACATCGGCCACGCCAAGAGCATCTGCCTGAACTTCGGCCTGGCCCGCCAGTACGGCGGCAAGTTCAACCTCCGCTTCGACGACACCAACCCCGCGAAGGAAGAGCAGGAGTACGTCGACTCGATCGTCGACGACGTCCGCTGGCTCGGCGGCGACTGGGAAGATCGGATGCTCTTCGCCTCCGATTACTTCGACCAGCTCTACGAGTGGGCGCTCAAGCTCATAAAGAACGGCAAGGCCTACGTCTGCGATCTCTCCGCCGAAGAAATGCGCGAGCACCGCGGCACGCTCAACGAACCGGGGCGGGACAGCCCGTATCGCAACCGCTCAGTCGACGAGAACCTCGATCTGTTCGAGCGCATGAAACGCGGCGAGTTCCCCGACGGCAGCCGCACGCTCCGCGCGAAGATCGACATGGCCTCCCCCAACCTCAACCTGCGCGACCCGGTGATGTACCGCATCAAGCACGCCCATCACCACCGCACGGGCGACAAATGGTGCATCTACCCCTCGTACGACTTCACGCACGGCCAGAGCGATTCGATCGAAGGCATCACCCACTCGATCTGCACGCTGGAGTTCGAGAACCACCGCCCGCTATACGATTGGTTCTGCCGCGAGCTGGGCATCCATCACCCGCGGCAGATCGAGTTCGCTCGCCTGAACCTCACGTACACCGTGATGAGCAAGCGCAAGCTCTTGCAGCTTGTGCAGGAAAAGCACGTCAGCGGCTGGGACGATCCACGGATGCTCACCATCCGCGGCCTGCGCCGCCGCGGCTACACGCCCGAAGCCCTGCGGGCATTCTGCGACCGCATCGGCGTGGCGAAGTTCAACAGCCGCATCGACATGGCGTGGCTCGAAGATGCGATCCGCGAGGACCTCAACGAGCGCGCACCCCGCGCGATGGCAGTCCTGCGGCCGCTGAAGGTAGTGCTCACCAACATCCCCGAGGGCGAAATCCGCGAGCTGGAAGCCGCCAACCACCCGCAGCAGCCGGAGGCCGGCACGCGCAAGCTGCCCCTCACCCGCGAGATCTATATCGAGCAGGACGACTTCATGGAAGACGCCCCCAAGAAGTTCTTCCGCTTAAAACCCGACGGCGAAGTCCGCCTGCGGTTCGCCGGCATCATCAAGTGCGACGAGGTCGTGAAAGACGCCGCCGGTCGCGTGATCGAACTGCGCTGTTCGTTCGACCCCGACCACTCACGCAAGGTGAAGGGGACGATCCACTGGGTGTCGGCGCCGAAGGCGATCACCGCTGAGGTGCGGCTTTACGACCATCTGTTCAAAGCCGAGAACCCCGACGACGCCCCTGACGGCGGGACGTTCCTCGATAACCTCAACCCCAACTCGCTCGAGGTGATCAAGGACGCGAAGCTGGAACCCTCGCTGGCAAATGCCGAACCTGGCTCGCGCTACCAGTTCGAACGAATCGGCTACTTCTATGCTGACCCGGTTGACTCAACGCCCGGTAAACCGGTTTTCAATCGAACGGCAACGCTGCGCGATAGTTGGACGAAAGAATCCGTCCGCGATTGATTCTTGCGCACGCCTGTGTCACGCTTTAGCCATCTCAAGATAGGAGACGGCTGTGCCTCGATTCGCACTCATATTCACGTTCGCGTTTGTAATCGCAAGCTCATTCGGCGCCCACGCCGCCGAGAAGCCCCTCAATTTCGTCTTCATCATGGCCGACGACCTCGGCCAGCGCGATCTCGGCTGCTACGGCAGCACGTTCTACGAGACGCCGAACCTCGACGCGTTCGCGGCCAGCGGCATGCGGTTCACCAGCGCGTACGCCGCCTGCCCGGTCTGCTCGCCGACGCGGTCTAGCTTGCAAAGCGGCAAGTACCCGGCGCGCACCGCGAACACCGACTTCTTCGGCGGCCCGCAGCCGGAGGAAGCGCTGACCAAGCCGCGGTACACAAAGTTCAACCGCAAGCTCGTCCCGGCGCCCTACCTCGAACGCCTCCCGCTCGAAGAAGTCACCATCGCCGAAGCCTTGAAGGACGCCGGCTACGCCACCTTCTTCGCCGGCAAATGGCACCTCGGCGGCCGCGGCTTCCTGCCCGAGCAGCAAGGCTACGACGAGAACCAAGGCGGCAACCACGCCGGCCACCCCAAGAGCTATTTCTCACCCTATCAGAACCCGCAACTCAAGGACGGCCCGCCGCTGGAGCATCTCGACCTTCGCCTCGCCAGCGAAGCGGCCCGCTTCATCAACAACCGCCGCGACCAGCCGTTCTTCGTCTGCTTTTGTCCCTACGAAGTCCATACCCCGCTGCAAACCAGCGACGAGCTCCGCAAGAAATACGAAGCCAAGGCCCGCGAGCTCAACAATTCCGAGCCGCGTTACGGGCGCGAAGGCGACAGCAAAGTTCGCCTCGTCCAAGACCACGCCGTCTACGCCGGCATGATCGAAACGATGGACGCCGCCGTCGGCCGCGTGCTCGCCGCGCTCGAAGAGGCCGGCGTCGCCGACAACACGGTCGTCTTCTTCACCAGCGACAACGGCGGCCTGAGCACCGCTGAGGGCTCGCCCACCAGCAACCTCCCGCTACGGGCCGGCAAAGGCTGGATGTACGAGGGCGGCGTCCGCGTGCCGCTTGTCGCCCGCTGGCCCGGCGTCACCCACCCCGGCGTTACCTGCGACCAGTACATCACGAGCACTGACTACTACCCCACGATCCTCGAAATCGCCGGCCAGCCCGCGCGGCCCGACCAGCATGTTGACGGCAAAAGCTTCGCCACGCTCCTAAAAGGCGAGAACGTCGACGAGTTCGACCGCGGCCCCGTCTACTGGCACTACCCCCACTACGGCAACCAGGGCGGCCGCCCCGCCGCCGCCGTCCGCGACGGCGATTGGAAGCTGATCAAGTTTTTTGAGGACGACCGCGTCGAACTGTACAATCTGCGCGAGGACCTCAGCGAGCAGGACGACCGGGCAAAAGACGAACCCGAACGCGCCGCGGCGATGCTCGCACAACTCCAGCAGTGGCAAGAAAACGTCAACGCTAGATTCCCAACGCCCGCGCCGCATAAAAAATAATTCCTCCGGCCCCCTCCCCCTTGAGGGGAGGGGACCAGAGGACTTTCAATCGATCTCTTCATTTAGAAGGAGCAGTCATGCTCGCTCTCCTGACCCCACATCGCAGCCCGCAACAATCCCTCTGCGCGCTCCTCGCCGCCTTAATGGCCCTCGGCCCCTTGCCCTCGATCGCGCAGCAGCCGGCAGAAGTTCCGCAAGTCATCGAGGGTGAAGCCGCCCAGTCGCCACGGCCCGTCGCGCGGCCCAACACAACCCTGCTGGCCGATCCAACAGCGAACGGCGGCGCCGCCCGCCCTCTCGAAGTCGCCTACGCCGTCCCCAACACCTGCGTTCTCGTCGCGATCCGTCCCGCGCAACTCCTCAACTCCCCGATGGCGGAACTCTATCCGACGGAAGTCCTCCAAGCCGCCGGCCTGAAGCACGTCGGCCTCGACCCGCTCGCGGCTGAGCACGTGGTGTTCGCTCTGGCGCCCACCTTCGGCGGCCCGCCCAGCTACAGCCTCTTCGCACGGTTCAACAAGCCGTTCGAGCTGAAGCCGTCGAAGCTTACCGAGCACGCCGCTCCCGCCGAAGTCGCCGGCCGCGAGTACCTGCAGAGCAAGGACCCCATGCTGCCGAGCATCTGCATGCTCGACGAGCAGGCGCTGCTGGCGGCGCCCGATTACTTCCTCCGCAACCTCATCAGCAATCGGCCGGCGACGGCGGTCGACTCCTTCGCCGCCGCGTTCGCCG
>DASVCM010000049.1:0-2602 GCA_036381635.1 Lacipirellula sp. | reverse complement strand
GTTCGCTGTGCCGTCGGGGAGGTGGTTGTGGATGCGGCAGTGCGACGCTGTTTGTTGCGCGTGCACCTTGTTCGCCCCCCTCCCTAGCCCTTCCCACCAGGGGGAGGGGACCGGAGGAAATGCGATGGCGACTGCCAGTGCCAGCGTAGCTCGACGGTGTATGCCCATGTCACACCTCGCCCAGTGTGAAGCGGTAGCGGTAGAACGGGCTGCGCGCCAAATCCGCGGGCTCGGTCAGGCGGTCGGCCAGGTGGGGCACGGGATCGACGCCGCCGCCGAGGCGGTCGGCCATCGCACAGGCTTGTGAGCAGAACGGGGGCTGATCGCAAACGCGCCGATCGTCGCTGTCGGGTTTGACCAGGAACCGCCACAGCGGCGCGTGCCGTAGCGCGGCCAGCAGCACGCCGTGGTACCCGTAATCGCAGCCGGCGAGCCGGCGGATGTAGCGCACGGCGCCGCGGCGGTTGAACTCGCGCCAGCGGGCTCCAGGGTTTACCTCGAACACGTCGATCGCGCCGGGCTGCTTGCGAACCTGGCTTTCGAGCGTGACGGCGCGCCCCCCTTTCAGCTCCCGCACCTCGCAGCAGAACAGGTCGTTGCCCCACCAGACGGCCCGCGCCGCGTGCGTGTAATCACTGCGACCGGCGCCGCCGATCAGCCGGGCGACGAACCCGCGGCCGCGGAACAGGAGTAGATCGCCGTCGCGAATCTCGCTGGCGACTTCCGAGAGTTTGACCTGGCAAAGCATGGCGGGCGTTCCCCTGAGCGCATGAAAAAAGCCCGCCGCCGACCAACGACTGGTCAGCGCCGGGCTTCTGCGGATGGTCGCCGCGGCGACCTCCGCTCGATACCGTTAAACTGCACGCGTTACTCTAGGGAAACGGGTGGCCACTTTCAACGAAAAGTTTGTGAATTATTTGGCCCGCGAAATACGCGAAACAGCAGCTTAAAAGCCCCCGGCTCTGCCGGGGGACGGCGTTTAGATGGCTTAGCTCTTGCGCTGTCCACCGGCAGAGCCGGTGGCTTTTATCCGTGTTTCGCGGGCACTCTTAGCGCGCATTCGTCCCGCGGCTGGCGATGCGGCCGGTGTAGTCGCGCTCGAAGGCGCTGAACTCGGCCCACACGGGGAAGTGGTCGGAGACTTGCTCCGCCTGGGCCGGCGAGAGGTTAAGCGGCTGGGCGAAGTTGTAGACGCCCGAGCGGCCGACGTACTCGGTGGTCGACGGCAGGTGGACGATCAGGTTGTCGTACAGCTCCGATTGTCGGACGTTGCTGAACACGCCTCGGACCAGCGGCGTGACAAACGGCAGCTTGCCGAGGCGGGGATGGGCGAGAATCTTCTTATCGTCGGCGTTGAAGTCGCCGAGCATGATGATGTCGTCTTCGCCGCGGCCCGTGCGGCGGACTTCGCGGTAGACCTCGGCCATGGCCGCCAGCTCCAGGTCGCGCGCCGCGACCGGCTCGGGCTGGATGTGGACGTTCACCAGCGTGAAGGTGAACGCGCTGTCGGGCGGCATCCGCGTGGCGAAGCTCGCCACCAGCGGTTCGCGGCTCATCATGTTGTCGGGGTCGCCCACCGTGAACACGCTCGTGCGGTCGATCATGATCCGCTCCGTGTCGAACACGAAGGCGTACTGCTCGGTGCTCGTCGAGTTGCCAATGCGGGGGCCGACGACGTAGTCGTACTTGCGGCCGGTGGAGTTCACCAGTTGCACGAAGTTCGCCATGTGGTAGTCGTCTTGCGTGCGGATCTCCTGGATCGCGACGACGTGGAACTGGCGGATGATCTCGGCGAGCGTGTAGAAGACGCGCGTGTCCTCGGCCTTGCTCTTGCCGAACACCTCGATGTTGAACGAAGCGATGCGGATCGTGGGGCCGTCGCCCAGCGGCGGGGCGGCGACGCCGGCGGTCGTCGGCTGCACGGCCGGCGCGGGGGTGACGGGCTGATAGCCGGCGCCGTTATTCCAAGCGCTCGTGCCAGCGGCGGGCTGGTCCGCGGGCGGGACGGCGAGCTGGTTCAGGCCGCCGCCGCTGAGGAACATCCAGACCGCTGCGCCCATCCCGGCGAGCGTGACCAACGAAAGCATGCGTTGCACGGCCCTCTCCTTGGGCGCAATTGATGTACAGAGGGCGTCATCCTGAGCGAAGCGAAGGATCTGGCGTGACGTCAGATTCTTCGCTTGCTCAGAATGACAGTGGGTGTTAGAGCGCGGCGCCAAGCCGCATGCGGTGGGAGAGTAGCGAACTGAGGCGGGCGGGGCTAGAGAGATGTGGGCCGATGAGCGGTACGCGTGCCGGACCCCTCGGCGGACCTCGGGGTGACAGGGTTCGGCTCGGGGCGAAACGGCTCGGCTACGGCCTACTGCCCACTGCCTACCGGCCACTTTCTTTCGCTGCTAGCTTCGCTAGATGGCCGAGTTCCGGAATGATCAGCCGCTGCATTGCCAGGCGCACCGCGGCCGTGGAGCCGGGCATCAGGAAGACGGCGGTGCGGTCGATCATGCCGGCCGTCGCGCGGCTGAGCATCGCGGCGGCGCCGATTTCCTCGAAGCTGAGCATGCGAAATAGTTCGCCGAAGCCGGGCAGCTCGCGGGTGAAGAGC
>DASVCM010000048.1:0-2634 GCA_036381635.1 Lacipirellula sp. | reverse complement strand
GCGGAGCGAGGGTGCTCCATTTTTCCGCCCAGGGCGGGCAGGCGTCATAAAAAAAGCGGCCTCACTTGGCCCTGCGAGGGATGCCAAGTGAGGCCGCTGTGGAACCGTCCCTACTCGCAACTGCCCGTGGCGGGATAAGTGGGCGCCATACTCCGGCGCGCTGGTGCGAGGATGCGGGCACGTCTGGGTCGCCTGGGAGGTGGCGGCTTGGTTGCGCTCGTGGCCGCCGACGTCCGACACGTGCCGTTGTGGACGAGGGAAGACTAATGCACCTGGCGTGCCGAAGTTCGATTGCCAGCGCCGATAGCCTGAAATCGGATGGAAATCAATGTCGCGAGGCCATCGAAAAGGAGAGCGGCGGCTTTGAATCGAGTCAGAACTTCGCAGGCGCGTGTAAGGGTTACAAGAATGCACGCCGCCGCAATCAATGTCGTCCGATTAGCGCGCCAAGCGGACTGCTTGCAGCACTAGGGCCACGGCGCCGATGACCGCCAGCGCGTTCTTCGCGTAACCGAAGGCGCCATTCGGTGCAACCGGCGCTGCCGTTACAGCCGTCGGCGGCGTTTGAGGTTCGCCAGATGATAGTGGCCGCAGCTCCGCGATCTTAAGCGATTCCGCCTGCGGCACCTGAGCAATTGCGATTCGCTCCTCACGTTTAGCCGGCGCTTGGACGACCGCTGGCTCCGCAGCGCTCTTCGCCTCCAGCACCACCGGTGCGGTAATCACCGCCGAAGGAGTACGCGGTTTCTCCGCGACAGCTCGCACGACGGACTCAACTTCGGGCGCGGGCTGATCCACGCCGGCCATCGCCGTGTCGCGCGCGCGGCCAATATCCGGCGCGAGCGTCGCCAGAAAGGTTCTTACTCGCCCGCCAAAGCTGCCGAGCGTCGTCCCCTGCCCTGCTCCGAACAATACGCCGGCAAGCTCGCCGCGCGCATTGAAAATCGGTCCGCCCGAATCCCCCTGCCGCGCCTCGACGTCGAGTTCGACCATGTCTTGCGGCAAGTTCATCGCCGGCGCGTAGTACTGCGTGCACCGCCCGGTGGCCGCGCGGTATTGGCCCGACCCATAGCCGCATATCGTTAGTTGGTCGCCCGGCTGCGGCGCCGTAGCCGCGAGCCTTACCGGCTCGACCGGCGGCCGCCAGATCACCAGCGCCGCCAGGTCCCAGTCCGCATTGACCTTCAGCGGCCGCGCCTTCGAGCGAAAGCCGTCCGGAAAGACGACCTCGACTTCGCCCGTGCCGTCGCGCACCACGTGCCAGTTCGTCACCACCAGCCCGAACCGCTCGCGAACGTCGACCAGCGTGCCGCTGCCGTAGGAGACCGCCGTATTCCCCTCCGGGACGATAATGCGAGCCACGGCCGGGTGCGGCCGATCGCGCGCCAGGTGCGTTCCCGGCGGATAGGGCCCGCTGGCCCCTGGCAGCGCATGCAGCGGCTCCGGCAGCCCAAGCGTGCCGGCCCCCGTCGGGTACGAGCTCGCCGAAGAGGTCGCGGCAAGGCACGCGACGCACGTCAGCGCGCGCAGTGCAGACCTACCGAGCATTGATCCCTTCCGCCGCTGCCGCTTTCCGCGATTGCTCGCTGTCGACAATCATGCGGAGCAGCCGCGCGCGGAGCTGCGCGGCCTCGTCACTCGATCGCTGCGGTTTCTCGTGCGAGCCGCGGGCCAGGTCGACCAGCACGGGCTCGCCATGCGACGCCGCCAGATGCGACCAGGCGACCGACGGCGAGGGGATTTGCGGAGCGGCGGAATCCACGGCAAGCTCCTTCAAGCGGCAATGGGGCGGCCGCCTCGCAGGTCTTCATCGCGCGGCGGAAAATCGCGGCCGTCGTTGTAGAGCAGCTTCAGGCGGCTCAGCTCCGCCCGAAACGCGTTCTCGACAAACCTGGTAAGCGTCAACCGCGCGGGATACCCGGCCAGGTGCACGGTGGCATTCCGCGCTTCCTCGAGCAAATCTTCCGGAAGATACAACGTGGCGCGAATCTTGGGAGGACGCTGGCCGTGCATGACCCATCTCGAAGGTCAATCATCGGTGGCGTGCCATTTAGCCCCGCCGCTCGCGGCGGGCGCCACCAGTCATGTCATCGGGAGTCGCGCCGGCGTTTCATCAAACGTCAGACGTTTCGCCGCATACCTTCACTGATCTGCACAAGAGGGCCGTGCGTTTTTGCGGGCCATTCAAGATTTGCCGTTTTCAGCGGCAAGAATGGCCTCGACCAGCCCGGCAGTGGTATACGGCGATGCGACGGCTGCGGCCGTAAAGCCAGCCTCCGCAAGCACGACCGACGTGAGCGGACTGATCGCGGCGAGTTTGGCGCGCAGCAGATCTTCGCCAAAAAGCTTCACCAACGAGCGGGCAATCGCCGAGCTCGTCACGGTAACCCAATCGATCCGACCGTTACGAAGCGCCTCGGCGATGTCAGCGTCAGATTCGGGCACATCGCGGCTCTCATAAACGACGACCTGGCGGACTTCGACCCCCGCGGCCGATAGCGTCTCGGCCAGCACCTCGCGCCCGCGGTTCGCTCGCAATAGCAGCACGCGCTTGCCGACGGCAACCGGCAACAGCGCTTCGGCGAGCGCCTCGGCCCGGTACACCTCCGGCTGCAAGTCGGCGTGAAGATGATA
>DASVCM010000047.1:0-2792 GCA_036381635.1 Lacipirellula sp. | reverse complement strand
CAAAGGTCCTTCCAGCATTCGATCGTCCGACGGTCCAAAGGAACTGTTCGAAAGGCCGCCCGGCACCTTCGGGGGCGGGGCCGGGCGGCCGACTCATTCACCAAAACCACTCACGAAAACTTGGAGCCTCTCGGAGGAGACTGCCGTGATTCACAGGCTATTGCTTAGCGCAGCACTCGCGACGCTCATGGCGTCTCAAGCGTCGGCGACGCTTCGGCACCTCTACACCTTCAACGACGGCACGGCCAACGACTCGCAGGGCTCGGCACACGGGACTCTGATGGGTGGCGCCACCATCACCGGCGGCGAGGTTATGTTGGCCGGCGGCCCGGTCAACACGCCGGACACGTCGGCCAACAACATGGGGCCACACGTCGACTTGAACGGCCCGGCTATCGGCGTCAACACCTTTCCGGAGTTGAGCCTGGAGCTATGGCTCAAATCCTCGCCCGCGAACGTGTCGCCGACGGTCAATTTCACCATGGCGGCGGTGCTCGGCCGCCACACGCTGAACACCGGCGGCAACGAGCAGCCCTGGTCGGGTCATGACTATCTAATGATGCAGCCGACCCGTGGCGGCGGTCCGGCCGCGATGCGAGTGGCGATCACTAACGACCGGTTTGAAGCCGAAGCGGGCGTCAACGGCGGCGCGCAGTTGGCCGACGGTTTGCTCCACCAGATGGTCGCCACGGTGAACACGACGACCCTTTCGTTCTACCTCGACGGCGTGCTCGTCGGCTCGACCCCGCTGGGCGATAAATCGATCTCGCAGCTTGCCAACGACGTCGCCTATCTGGGCCGTGCGGTCTACAACGATCCTTTCTTCGCCGGCTCGGTCGACGAATTCCGTATTTACGATCACGCGCTGCCGTTGTCGGAGGTCCAGAGTCGATTCAACACCGGTCCCGACGGTACGGGCAGCCCCGCCGTCCCGATGCTGACGATAGATCGCGCGACAGGCGCCATGACGCTCACCAAGCAAGGGGCGCCCTATGACATGTTCAAATACACGATCAACTCGCCCAGCGGGGCGCTCGATCCGACCAAGTGGCAAACGATCGCCGACAACCGCGACGCCGACAGCGGCGCGTCGTTTGATCAGGACGATAACTGGGCGATCCTCTCGGCCACGAACAACTCGCTCTCTGAGGAAGACCCCGTCGACGGCATTGGCTTCAACGACGGCGGTCGCCTTGGCGCCGGCGCCACGACGTCGCTGCCGCTGCTTTCCAACGGCGGCTGGATTCGCACTTACCGCGAAGACGTGACGATGACGTTGGAGATTCTTGTAGGCGGAACGCCGACCGTCACGCCGGTGAATATCTCTTACACCGGCAACGGCGGCCAGGCTTACATGCGAAGCGACTTCAACTTCGACAACGCATTGACCGCGGCAGATTACAACGTGCTGCTTGACAATTTCCTGAAACCTCTGAGCGAGGCCACCGCCGCTCTGGCCTATGGCAAAGGCGATATTAACGGCGACTTGCGTAACGACGCGAACGACTTTCGGTTGTTCAAGGCCGACTACATTGCCGCGAATGGCGAGGCTGCCTTTGCAGCGCTGATGGCGACGGTCCCTGAGCCCGGCGGCGCATTGATGCTGCTGACGGGATCGGCGCTGGTTACGCTCCAGCGTCGTCGCGGAGTGCCACTGCTGGGTCGTCCAGCAGTGCGGAGCTGGTACACGGCCCCCGCTGCTGGACTGGCCAGCAGTGGCACACATTGAGTTAACAATCTCGGCCTCATTCAACTCATCAACTCACCAAATCTATGAAAGCCACCACGATGAGCTTGCAGAATTCAACGATTCGCCTCGTCATCGCCGTCGGCAGAAACGTCGGCTTTGTAGTGCTGGCCCTGACGCTCGCCGCTCCAAGCGCCCTGGCGGCGGTCACGCATCAGTACACGTTCAACGACGGCACGGCCAACGACTCGGCCGGCGGGGCTCACGGAACACTCGTTAACGGGCCGACGTTTAGCTTCGACGGCCAGGTCGATCTCGACGGCGGCGACGATTACGTCAGCCTTCCTGGCGGAACGATCGCCATTAACTCGTATGCGAACGCCACGCTCGAAGCCTGGTTCACGATGGACGCCGCGCCGGCCTGGCAGCGGCTCTATGATTTTGGCGATACCAACGCCAACAACCTTGGCCGGAATTACATTTTCTACACGCCTTCGAGCGGCCCGGGCGATCATCGCGCTGTGATCTCCGACGCTGATCCCGGCTTCAACAGTGAAGAACTTGCTGCCGGCGGTCCGACGCTGCCGACGGGTATCGAGCATCACATTGCCGTCACGATCAGCAATGGCGGCAGCATGACGCTGTTCCACAATGGCGCCCAAGTCGGCACGGTTCCTCTCACCAAGTCGCTCGCCACGGTGAGCAACGCCTTCGCGCTGCTCGGCGAATCGACCTATACCGGCGACCCCAACTTCAGCGGCCGCATCGATGAGTTCCGCATTTACGATACGGCGCTGGCTCCCGCCGAGGTCCAAGCCAGCTTCGACGCCGGACAGGTGTTCAAGCCCACGCTCGTCGTGGACGTAAACACTTTGAGCGGCGCCGTCCAACTTCGCAACACGACCGCCGCGCCGCTGACGATCGACCAGTATCAAATTACCAGCGCCTCCGGCTCGCTGAATCTTGCCGGATGGAATAGCCTGAGCGATCAGAACGTCGATTCGATCGGAGCCGGCGTCGGGCAAAGCTGGGACGAGGCGGGCGCACCCGGCGCCAACGTTCTCTCCGAGCTGTTCCTGCTCGGCGATACGACGATCGCCCCCGG
>DASVCM010000046.1:0-2515 GCA_036381635.1 Lacipirellula sp. | reverse complement strand
CCGAGGTTTCGCGAGATACCGATTGCGGTCGTTCCCGGGAGCGAGCAGCGGCATCCAGTCGTCTCAGAGAACTGGATCGCCTGGCAGGACGATCGGGCGACGCCGATCGTGCATGGCGTGCGGGCCGAGGACCGCGCGACGGGAACCGAGTTCTGGGTCAGCCCGATGCCCAATCGGGGCGTGTACCATAGCCGCCCGCAGTTGTCCGGTGATCTGATTCTTTGGCAGGGCAACCCGAACGCCACGGGGACGCTGTTCTACGACGATCTGTCGAACAGCAATCCGCAACGGTTGTACACGCAATCGACGCATCAGTTCCTTGGCGACATTGCGGGCGACCTGGTCGTATGGCATGAGACGACAGGCAATCCGCTGGTGGAGGGGAATGTTTACGGAACGCGGCTTGGCTCGGGCGTGAAGTTCCCGATCTCGACAACGAACCGAGTTCATGGCCTGCCACGTACCGACGGGCGGTTTGTGGTGTGGAACGAGTTCTTGTCGTCGAACATCAGCCAAGGCTCGGGCATCTTCATGAAGGATCTCGAGACCGGCGCGTCGATGCAGCTTTACGACCGCGGGACGTCGCCCGCCATCGACGACGGCGTCGTGGCATTCGCGGCGCGAGGGGGCGTAGCGATTCGCAATCTGCTGACGGGTCAGAACATGCTTCTACCGACGGCGAACATTGTGCAGGACGGCTCGGTGGCCATCAGCAAGAACATAGTCGTGTTCAGCCAGTACGACAGTCCGTTAGGCAGTCCGTTCAACCTCGACCTGTGGGGCGCCAACATCCACACCGGCGAGCAGTTTCTCATCAGCGGCGGGCCCGGCAATCAGTATTGGCCCGACATTCATGGCAGCATGGTCGTGTGGAACGACGACCGGAACGGCGACTTGGATGTTTACGCGGCGATGATTCCGGAGCCGGCGGCCTTCTCGCTGGCGGCAATAGGATTGATCGTGCTGTTCGGACGACGAGGTCGCGGCCTTGTCGCTGAGGCGCGCTGCTGTAGTCGCGCGTCGCTAGGTCATGCTCATATTTAATAGGCTTGATCGACGTGCAAGAACCGAAACAACCGCGAAGCCGACCCGCGCGGGCGATCATCGCCGTTGCCTGGCTGATGTTCTTCACATCATTCTTCCTGCCGGCAACGAACGTTCTGGAAGCGGCCGGGACGGCGCCGGGGACGCCGCTCACCGGCTGGCAGGCGTTCTCGGCCACTGTTTTGGCGTTGCATCCGCTTGCCGTTTTGGCGGAGCCGAAGATACTTCTGTTTCTTGCGGCGCCGGTGATCAACCTAGCGATGATTATTGTTCCGCTGGCGTCGTTGGTCGCGGCACGAGCGGGCCTGCGCGCCGGCCCGCTGCTGGTTCCCTTGGCTATCGTGCCCTTCGGATTTCCCGATAAGGCTCTTGGCGACTTATACAGCGGCTTTTACACGTGGGTCGCCTCGATCGCTCTGATGGCGGCCGGGTGCATCTGGCTGGGCCTCAGCGACGAACTGCGCGGGTATGACCGCTACTAAGGTCGCGGCCGACGCTGCGTGACGCCGCCGACTACCTGGCTTACATCTGTTCGCCAAGCCACTTCAGATAGGCCCCGCTGCCTTGCGTGATCGGGGTGGCGATGATTTCGGGGCATTCGTAGGAGTGAAGCTCGCGGATGGCGGCTTCGACGGCGGGGTAGCGCTCGGCGGCGGTTTTGATTAGCAGCAGCCATTCTTCGGCGCGCTCGATTGCGCCTTGCCAGCGGTAGAGGCTTTGGATGGGGCCGATGATCTGGACGCAGCCGGCGAGGCGGCGGGCGACGAGTTCATTGGCGATCCGCTCGGCGGCGGCGCCGGAGTCGGTGGTAGTCGTGATCTGAATGAAACCGGGCATGGCGGCCATTGTAGCCGAATTGCAGCCCCGGCCTCTGGCCGGGGGGTCGCTTACCACTATGGCAGATGGTGCCCTGACGCAAACCAACCCCCGGGCGAAGCCCGGGGCTACATAGCCTTTCAGCTTTTATAGAAATGCTCGGCCACCAGCATGGCGTGGAGCGCCAGCCAGCGGCTGCGGGTGTAGGGGGCGTGGCCGAGGAGGTGCCGGAACGGCAGGCGGTCGGGGTCGTCGTAGTCGACCAGCAGCGTCGCGCCGTCTTCGGCGACGCGCGGGCCGCACTTCAGACGCGTGCGCAGCCACTGGCGCGTAAGGTCGCTTTGCAGAATGCGGCCGAGGCGGCGGTCGGCGAGGAATGTTTTGTAGGCGAGCGGCAGCGGCGCGAAGTTCGTGCCGGCAATGCCGACTTGTTGGATGAAGTCACCTCCCCTGCCGACGAACAAGCGGAAGGGGTTGGGCGGATAAGGGGCCGCGTAGTCGGCATCGTGGCGGTGCGTGCGGTGATTGATGATGTGAAGCAGCTTGCTGTAGCCGCCGGCGTCCCAGCCGTAGCGGAGGGGCGTGCCGAAGGTGACGATGTCGAGCGCTAAGCCGCGGAGCGGGTGGTTGCGGTCGGCGAGGATTTGTTCGGCGC
>DASVCM010000045.1:0-4264 GCA_036381635.1 Lacipirellula sp. | reverse complement strand
GTTCGCTTGCGGCTTAGCGATTGCCGCCGTCGGACTCCTCTGGAACCAGGTCTTGCCGATCAACAAGAAACTCTGGACCAGCAGCTTCGTCCTGCTCACCGGCGGCCTGGCGACAATCGGCCTGGCCGGCTGCCTCGCGCTATTCGATGCCGCCGACCATCGCCGACTGGCGCGCCCGTTCGCGATCGTCGGCGTCAATGCGATCACCGTCTACGTCGGCGCCGGTCTGCTTGCCAGACTGCTAGCCAGTACTCACATCGGCGAACTGACAGCGAAGGGCTGGATCTACAAGAACGCCTTCACCGATCACATCGCCGATCCCAAGATCGCCTCGCTCGGCTACGCGCTGCTGAACGTCGCGGTCTGGTGGCTCGTCGCCTGGGTCATGGCCCGCCGCGGCTGGGCCTTTCGTGTTTAACATCATCCATTCATAACCACAGAGAGCACGGAGATCACAGAGGAAGAAAATGACGATTCACGCCCAACACTGCTCGCGACGTACATTCCTAACCCTGTCTGCTGCTCTCTGCGCCCTCTGCGGTAACACCGCATTCGCCGAGCTGCCGCAAGAGCTGCGCGTCATCACTTACAACATCCACCACGGCGAGGGAACCGACGGCAAGATCGACCTGGAACGAATCGCCAAGCTGCTCATGGCCGAGAAGCCGCACCTGGTCGCGGTGAACGAAGTCGATCAGGGGACGAGCCGTACGCACCAGATCGACATGCCCGCCGAGCTCGCCCGACTCACCGGCATGAAGGCGGTCTTCGAGAAGAATATCGACTTCGAAGGCGGCCGGTATGGCAACGCCGTCCTCAGCAGCCTGCCCATTCGCCGGCACGAGAATCACAAGCTCCCCTCGAACTACGAGGGCGAACAGCGCGGCGTGTTGGAGATCGAGCTGGGCGAAGACGGCGGCGACGAGACGCTGCTATTTCTCGCAACCCATCTTGACTATCGCCCCGACGACACCGAGCGGATGTGGTCGGTGAAGAAGATTGAGGAGATCATCGCGGATCGCCGGGACGTGCCGACCATCCTCGCCGGCGACCTCAACGCCAGCCCCGACAGCCGCGTGATGGCCGCGTTCGCCAAGACCTGGACGCTCGCGAATAAGGAGCCGCTAGCGACGTTTCCGGCCGCCAAGCCTGAGAAGCAAATCGACTACATCCTCGTCCGCCCCGCCGACCGGTGGGAGGTCGTCGAAGTGCGCGTGCTGGACGAATCGGTCGCCTCCGACCATCGCCCGCTGCTTGCGGTGCTGCGGAGAGTGCCGTAACGCGCTCAGAACACCGGCTGGATGCCTTTGAGCCTCGCTTCCGTTTCAGCCATCAGCGCGTCCTCGGCAGATTCGTCGTCCGCTTCGTACGTCACGCTGAACCGTAGGAACGAGCCTGCGTCATCCCAGGGCACGGTGCAGATCGATTGCTGCGTGATCAGGTACTGGCTGCAGGCCTCGGCGTTCTCGAACTGGACGCCGCCTGCCAGGCCCTTCGGCGCTGGCGTGTACAGGAAGTACGTGCCGCCGGGCATCTCGCACTGGAAGCCGCACCGCTGGAGCGTGGCGACGAGCTTTTCGAGCCGCCGCTGGTACTTCGCGCGAATCCGCCGTGGGATTTCCGGATCGTCGAGCCCCGCGATCGCCGCTTTCTGAATGGCCAGAAACTGTCCGCTGTCGAAGTTGTCCTTCGTTTCGGCGAACGCCTTCACCAACAGCGGATTGCCGCAGAGCCAGCCCAGCCGCCAGCCGATCATGTCGAACCCCTTCGACATCGAGTGCATCTCGACGCCGACGTCCATCGCGCCGGGGATCGATAGGAAGCTGTTCGGCGGCCGATCGTACGAAAGCTGCGCGTGGGCCGCGTCCTGCAGCACGACGATCTCATGCTTCTTGGCAAACGCGATCACCCGCTCGTAGTACTCCGGCGGCGCCGTCTTGCCCGTCGGACTGTTCGGAAAGCACAGAACCAGCAGCTTCGCCTTCCGGCAGACGTCGGCCGGGATGCTGTCGAGGTCGGGCAGGAAGTCGTGCTCGGCCAGCAGCGGCAGCTTGTACACGACGCCGCCGTAGTAGGCCGTGTGCGTGCCGGCCACCGGATAGCCAGGGACGGTCATCAGCGTGATGTCGCCGGGGTTAATCAGCACCGCCGGCATGATCGCCAGCCCCGACTTCGAGCCGATGCAATGGTTCACCTGGGTGGCCGGGTCGAGCGCAACGCCGTACTCCCGCTGCATGAACCGCGCGACCGCCTCCTTGAAGGCCGGACCGCCGTTGTCGGCGTAGCCACGGTTCTCCGGCTTGTGGATTTCGTCGGCCATCGCGCGGCGAATCCGCTCGTCGGCAATGCCGTCGTTCTCGCCGATGCCGAAGTCGAGGAGCTTTCGCTCGGGATGTTCCGCCAGGGCCTGCCGCTTGGCCCGTTTGATCTTCTCAAACTTGTAGATGGCGGTGCTCTTACCGTACTGAGCGCCGCCAATGCGGTCGGCGAACAACTGCTGGAAATAGGGGTCGGACATGGGGGCGAGGCTGTAGACTGTAGGCTTTAGGCTGTAGGAAATGCGGCAAGGATCGTGATCGATCAGCGAATCGAACTCGTAGCCGCGGGTCAACGACCCGCCGGAGCACCGCGAACAGATTTTACTTCGATCGCCCGTTGCGAGTCAGGGGGCGATAACATAAACGCGTCGTATCACAATTTTCCTCCAAGGAACCGCAATGCCGTTTCTCCCGAGAAATCGCACTCTATGCTGGTCGCTCATCATTGCCGGGACCGTCGGCGTGCTGCTCGTTGGCGCGTCGCTATGGGCGCTGTACTCGTCGAACTCTTTCGCTAGCAGGATCGCCGCGATTCGCGCTGCAGGCGATCCGGCCAGCATTGCCGACCTGACGCCGCCGTCCATCCCCAAGGAAGACGACGCCGCTGCGCATCTCGCGGCGATCAAGCCGCAGCTCGACGCCTTTTCCCGAGATTACGTATGGTTTCTTGAGAGAACACCGCTCGGCAAAGAGTACGAGGCCGCGGTCAACGCCGGCGAACGTCCAACACCCGAGCAGACCGAGGCTATCCGCGACATCCTCGCGAAGTATGGCGACGTCGACGCCGCGATCAACAAGGCGGCGGCGTGCGACCAGTATGCCTCGAAGCTCGACTTCAGCCTGCCGCATCAGCAGTTTATTGCTGCGGCGCTCGATGCCTGGAGTAACCTGCGAACCGTGACGCGGTTCATGGTTTGGCAAATAGAGGTTGCGGTTGCCGACGGGAAGCACGATGAATCGGTCGACAAAGGTGTTCAAATCCTGCGGCTGGCGCAACTGCACAATGCCGAGCCGTGCCTGGCTGCATCACTGATAGGCTCCGCCGTTCGCGGCCTCGCAGCGCAGAAGGTTTATGAAGCGCTGTCTGTTGGCCCCATTTCGGCGAAAACACGCCAGCAATTGGAGGCAGAGTTGGCGTGCTTCGAGAAAGAGCCGGGATATCTCCACACGCTCAAGAGCGAACGGGCCCTGACCATCAGTGCTGTGCAGGCAAATTTCGGCGGTATTCGCGGCCTACTCGTCGGCTGGCCGCGACCCGTATCGGCGAACTTGCTCGACTACTATGAGCAGGTTTTACCGCTCCCCCGCATGAGCTGGCACGAGGTTCAGACGACCCCGAGCGCGAAGCAAGCCTTGAGCAATGGACCGGGAGGTCTTGCGAGTCTTATGCTCCCGGCCATGCAGGCCTGGTTTGAGGCCGCTAATCGCACGAACGCGATCATGCGCTCGCTGCGGGTCTGCAACGCATTGCAGACGCCTGCTGAAACGAGTCCAGGCCAGCCCGCGTCGATCGACGCCCTAGGCTTGCCAAAGGAAGCGACCATCGATCCCTTCTCCGGCGATCCGCTCATTATCAAAAAACGGGGCGACGACTGGGCCGTATACTCGGTGGGCAAAGATGGCAAGGACGACGGCGGCGATATCCACGGCGGCAAGGATTACGGCGTTGGTCCGCGCGGCAGCGACTAGTGTAGTCATCTCGCTGGAGCGAGATGACGCTCTCGCGGAGCGAGAGGGCTACACTTTAGCGCACGTTTCGCGTGAGCTGATCCAACTTGGCGCGAATCGCGTCGGCGCCAACGGCTGGCTCCTGGCACGCGAAGCCTTCGCAAACGTACAGCGTCGGTTTAATGCCGGCGGTCCGGCCGGATAGCAACTCGCTCAGCATCGGCGGCGCTTCGTTGGATTTGCCAAGGGCGGCGGCGATGATCTTATTCGGAATGAAT
>DASVCM010000044.1:0-2875 GCA_036381635.1 Lacipirellula sp. | reverse complement strand
GGCCTCGGCGCCGCGGTCGGCTGTCTGGGGGCGCTGGCCTTGGGCGATATCCAGACCGGCACGATGAACGGCGGGACGTTCACCGAAGTCGTCTTCTCATTCAACTTTGGACCCGAAGTGTTGTTAAAAGGAGCCCTGCTTGCGGTGGTGATGGGATTGCTCGGCGGACTGCTCCCGGCGATTCGGGCCGTGCGGATGAAGGTGGTCGACGCTCTGCGGGCGGCATAAGTCCGGAAGCGGAAGTGATTTAGCCGCTCTGCGCTTCTATCAACTGAATACGCTGCGCGTGGCGGCCGCCGTCGAATGGAGTGGTCAGCCAGATCTCAAGGATCTCGAGTGCTTCGGCCTCGGACACCATTCGCTCGCCGAGGGAGAGGCAGTTCGAATCGTTGTGGGCCCGGGCCAGCCGCGCCGATTCGGCGTTCCAGCAAAGCGTGCAGCGCACGCCATGAACGCGGTTGGCGGTAATCGCTTCGCCGTTGCCGGAGCCGCCGAGGACAATCCCGCGGTCCACTTCGCCGCGACTGACGGCGAGCGCTACCGGCCGGATGAAGGCCGGATAATCGACCGGCTCGCTGGAGTGCGTGCCGAAGTCCCGGACCTCGTGCCCCAGTTCCTTCAGCCGCTGCTTGAGGACTTCTTTATACCGGTAGCCGGCGTGGTCGGAGCCAATGGCGATCTTCATGGCCGGGCCTTACTCATCGAGCGTCGGGGGCGGATTGCGGCGAACGCGCTCGCGGATTTCGTGTTCGTCAATGAGCAGCGTCGCTGGCTTAGCCTTTTCGACAGGCCGCCGAAGTCGCCGGTAGCGAATGCGGCATCCGCGCGGCGCCGTTTCCGCCGGCGACGGCGTGCGGCCGGCGAGTACGGCCTCGACGGCGTCGTCAAGATAGCGATGGTTCACGCGGTCCGCATAGGTGCTGTCGTCCATACCGCCCATGTAGACGATCTTGCGCTCATCGTCCAGCAGAAAGAACGCGGGCGTGTAGTTAGCGCCGTAGGTTCGGCCAATCTTCTGCGAATTATCGAACAAGTATGGGAACGGGAACTTTTTCTCTTCGGCCCGCTCGCGCATGAATTCCAGCGCATCGGCAGGCTTCGTGCTGACGTTGATTGCGACGACGGCGACTTCGTCTTCACGCCGCTTCGCGAAGTCGATGATCCGGTCCTCGTATCCTGAAGCCACGTCGCAGCTATTGCAGGTGAAGACGACGAGGACGAGCTTTTTCTTGGCAAGATCGGCCAGCGCGTGGCGTTTGCCGTCGACGCCGGGCAAGTCCTTCCAGCCGGGGGCCTTGTCGCCTGGGGTAAGCTTCGCGTTGAACTCGCCGGCGCTGGCGGCGGCCATCATGAGAACGAACGCGATAACCGCCATGCTTCTCAATATCATGGACTGCATCCTTTCGCCGTTTCTCCGCTAGATTGCACTCTCCAGGGGCGGCCGCACGCTCCAGTTGCTACTATGTTAGGGCAGAACACCATCGCCTGCCATGCCGCGACTTGCCCGTGCGCCGACTCGTTGCCATTCTGAATCCGCAGGCCGATCGAGGGCGTACGGCCAGCTTGGCCCAGTCGCTGCGCGGCGCGCTCAGCGGTCGGCTCGAGCTGCAGCTGCTGGAGACGACAAAACGCGGCGAGGCTATCGACCTCGCTCGGAAGGCCGCCGAAACAGGTTGCGATTGTGTGCTCGCCATTGGCGGCGACGGCACGGTTCATGAGGTGATGAACGGGCTAATGCAGCTATCGGCTGACAGGCGACCGGCGCTCGCTATCGTGCCCGCCGGTTCGGGCAACGATGTTGCCTACGCCCTCGGAATTGAGAAGGACCTATCGCGGTCGGCGGAGTTGATTCGCCAGGGCGTCACGCGGACGGTAGACGTCGGCGAGATTCGTACGAGCATCGGCAAGCGGTGTTTCTGCCTCAACAACGTCGGATTGCTGCTGGAAGGCGAGATCAACTGGGCAAGCCACCAGTTGCATTGGCCCCGAGGCTCGGGACTGTACATTCGCGCGATGCTGCAGACATTGATGCGGCGGCTGCCGACGGTGCAGCTTCGACTCACGGTCGATGGCCGGCAGTTCGACAGACGAGCAACCATACTGTCCCTGGCGAATGGGCCGCGGTCCGGCGGGAAGTTTCAGCTCATGCCGGATGCGACGCTCGACGACGGCCGGTTCGATTACCTGCTGGCGCCGCCGGTGGGCCGGCTGAAGCTACTGTGGAATGTGCGGCACGCACTGGCCGGCAAGCGGCTCAATGGGGCCTGGATCGAACGCGGACGATTTTCCCAGATGACGATCCGCGCTGACCGTCCGCTCGTGAGTCACGTCGACGGCGAGCCCTGGCTGGCGGCGAGCGAAGGCGTCCATGAACTGTCGGTCACCGTCCAACCATCGGCGCTGCGCGTGATCTGCCCGGCGCCACCGGCGGCTGTTCCGTGAAGAGCGACCCCGGCCGGTCGCCGCGAGCAGGGCGCCCGCGCCCATGGCGAAGGCCGATGCTTCAGGAACAACATGTACGGCAACTTGGACCGCGGCTGGGGCCGGAACCATCTTCTCAATCACGAAGTCGAAGCCGCGAAACAAATCGTAGAGTTGATTACCCGCCGAGCCGATCGCCACGTACACAATGTCGCCGACGGATAATGCCCCCAGCTCGCGGTTGAAGCTGGCGAGCAAGCCGCTCGTGGAAACGACGATCGGCGCGCCGATGCGCTTGTCGTTTACGAAGATCGACACGTCGAGGCCGTCCTCGCCGCTCTGCAGCACGCTGTCTCCCTTCATGATCGAGCTGCCGGCGATGCGATACACGCCGTCGCCGTCCACTTCTTGAATCGTATAGCCGGCGATCACGTGATTGTTCAAGCGACCGGGG
>DASVCM010000043.1:0-2690 GCA_036381635.1 Lacipirellula sp. | reverse complement strand
CGCCTGCAGCTCGCTCGAGCGGAATCCGGCGGCAATCTCAAAATCCTTCGTCCGCGGCGGGACTTCAACCTCGCCTTGAATCGGCTGCACCTCGGGGAGTCTCTGAAGCGAGGCGATCACATCCGACCACGGCATGGCCGGGCTCGCGAGCACGGCCAGCGCCGCCAGCGCGACTACCACGTACGAAATCGGCCGCAGCACGCCCTCGCTGATCGCGCCGCTGATCGCCAGCGCCGCCTTGCGGTTAATCAGATAGGTCAGTCCCCACAGCGCCGCCAGCACCAAAGCGCCCGCCGTCACGCCGACAGCGAGAATCCAAATCGGAGTCAACCAGATGGTCAGCTTTTCCATAGCGTCGATTTAAGAGAAGCGAAGGTTTTACTAATGAACGCTTAATGCCGGATTTCAAAGCCTGCAAACTCGCCCGTGCCGGGTCGCACATCGACGGCGGTGTCGCGGATATACCCCGCCATGCGTTCGGCAATCTCGCTCATGAACATGTCGAGTTCCGCCGCAGCCCCCTCGGCCACGAGCTCCACCCGGCCGTCCGGCAGGTTCCGCACAAAGCCCGTCACGTCGAACCCTTGGGCCAACTGCCGAACCGTGTATCGAAAGCCGACGCCCTGCACCTGGCCGCTGTAGAACGCCTGGCGACGCTCACTCGGCGCTGGGCGATTACCTGCCATAGGGCTCCTGCCGCTTGGCGTACAGAACTTAGCCGGCTAGGGCGGCACTGCTGATTTATCCAGCAGTGGGCGCCGAGTACCCGCTTCGCACTGCTGGACAAGCCAGCATTGGCACTCGTTCCACAGACCGATCGGAGGCGACTTTTGAGTATATCCCCGCCGCTGGCGAGCATCCAGTATTGACCCTCGCGGCGGCGGCCCATACGCTTCGCCCCCTATGCCGCCAGCCACGCCCACCTGCCGCTGCGCCGTCCAGGTTTGCACCGCCCTACTATTCGCGATCGCTTGGGCATGTCCCGCACGATGCGAAGAACCAGCGATCGGCGTTCTGGTCCTCAGAAACGGCAACGTCCTCGAAGGCGTCGTCCGCCGGTCCGATGGCGTCTACGTCGTTGAGAACGGCGGCGCCTCGCTGCAAGTGCCCGCTGATCAGGTGGAGATGGCGTGCACGTCGCTGGTCCAAGCGTACGAGCGCCGGCGACAGGAGCGCGTCGGCGCTGCGGCCGATGCGCACCTCGAGCTTGCCAGCTGGTGCGTGAGGAATCGCCTGCTCGATCAGGCGGCGCGCGAGGTGCTCGACGCCCGCATGCGGGATCCCGGGCACCCGCGGATTGAGACTATCGAACTGCAAATCCGCCAGGCCCTCGAGATCGAAGCCGCTCGCCGCGCTCGGGCCGAGCAGGAGCAGACCGCACAGAGAGCGCAGGTTACGGCTACGATTAAACCGGCTCCGCAGACGCCGGCCATCAATGTGTCGCTCGAAGCCCAGACGCAATTCGTGCGCAGCATCCAGCCGATGCTCGTCCAAAGCTGCGCCGTAGGAGGCTGCCATCAGCCGGGCGCCACGCAACGATTGCAGCTCGATCGCTGGGCCCTCGAAGGCAACGGCAATCCAGAGCTGATACGCAAGAACCTCGAAAGCGTCCTCGCGCAGATCGACGCCGCCGATCCGGCCAGTAGCCCGCTATTGCTCCACGCGAGGAGAACGCATGGCGTCGCGCGAGCCGGCCAGTCGAAGCCGCTGTCGACGTACCAGTCGGCCATGCTGCTCGATTGGTTGAACATGGCCGCCGGCGTTACGCCCGCGACGCATGAACAAGACGCCGTGCCCGCGGATCAGTCGCCGCAACCTCCCGCGGAGCCGCTTTTGGAAGAGGATGCTGCACCTGCGCCGCCATCGGCGCCTCCCGAGACAGAAGCCTTCAAGCCGCGCGACGCCTTTGATCCAGAAATCTTCAATCGCCAGGTTGCTGCCGAGGCGCAGCGTCGAGAAACTGCGTCAACCGCCGCCCTTTCCGCCGAAACCAATGCGGAACTCGACGCCATCGGCGACGCGGTCGAAGCGGCGGTCGCTACGGCGCCGGCGGCTGAGTAATGGGCGGCGCCGGCGGCAAGGGCTGCGGCGCCGCGGGTTGATTGAGCTCGACGGCGGTCGTGGTCACCGAGCCGGCCCGCGCGGTGAACGCGTTGTATGGGCTGCCGGCCACCGGCGGCGAATAATCGCAGGAGTCGCTGCACATGCGGCAGCCGCCCGCGCCCAAGAGCACGACCGCGGCGACTAGTATCTTCGACATGACGAGGTCTCGCGACGTGGGTCTTCGTCGTGGCGCGCAAACCATTGCGCCCTCGTCCGTTTCATCGGCCTGTAGCGATCGTGCGGATAAGGGAAACTGAATTTAGCCCCGCTGCTCGCGGCGGGCCTCGCGGGACAAGCGAGCGCGGCTAAATGCTAGCAGTGCCCGCCCGGCTTCGTAAGCTTCAGCGCCTTGTAAATCCGCCGGTCCGCCAGCGTCTCGGCAATGAGCTGCACCCCAGGAAACTGATGGCTCATGCTCTGCCCATGCGGTACGGCCACCGTGTAGGCGCCCGCCGCAACGGCGGCTTGGCAGCCAATCTGGCTATCTTCCAGCACCATCATTTCCGACGCTTTTAGTCCGTGGCGCGTGGCCGCGAGCAAGTAAACATCCGGCTCCGGCTTGCCGTGTTCGATGTCCTCGCTGGTCA
>DASVCM010000042.1:0-2761 GCA_036381635.1 Lacipirellula sp. | reverse complement strand
CGGTCGGAAGCCCAGCCCGCCGCGAACGCTCCCGCCGCCCCGCCCGCCGGCAAAACAGCATACTTCAGCGCCGCCATTCCCACGCCGGTGTCTTGCACCTCAGCCAAATGGGCCAGCCCCCAGTCGGTGAAGCCATAGCGGCACGCATCGAGCAGTCCCAGCGATACGCCGAGCAGCCAAAGTAGCGGATTCGAAAAAGTCAGCCATAGCGTGCGGCCAAGCGTAAGCTCCCGTGAGCTGTCTACAGTGGCGGAGGCCGCGCAAGCGCCACCGTTCGCCTCGCAACTCTCTTCGGGAGCGTCCTCCAAGAGCACCAGCATCACTATCGCCGACGCCAACAGGATCGCCGCGGGCACAAATATCGCCCCGCGCCAGCCGAACTGCTCAGCCGCCTGCCCCGCCACGATGAACGTGAGCGCGCCGGTAATTTGATATCCCGTGCCGACGAACCCCAGCGCCTTGCCACGGCGATGCACGGGAATCCAGTTGGCCAGCACCCGCACCGACGGCGTCCATCCCAACGACTGGCAGTAGCCGTTCGTCGCCCAAATGAACAGGAGAAAATACGCCGCCGTCGAGAAGCCAAACGCGACGTTCAGCGCCGCCGAGCCAATCATCCCCAATGCCAGCAGCACCCGCGGCGAGATCCGCTCGGCGAGCTGGCCGTTCACCAACTGTCCGATGGCGTACGTAATCTTCAGCGCCGCGAGAATGGCCCCCACCTGCCGCTCATCGAGCCCCAGGCCTCCTTCGCTCACCGAGCGCATCATCCCCGGCACGGCCGCCGACAGGTTATTCCGGCAAAAGTAGAACGATCCGTACGTGAACCAGATGATCCACGCGATAGAATTCTGGGCGCGGATCGACGGCTCGCGCTCGTCAGACAAGAACGGGTTTGACATGCTCCCCGCCAACGAGGAAAAGTAAGAGCCGCTCATAATACTGAACCCGCCCTCCCGCGGCAAACGCCGCTTCGGGTCTGACGGACTCGTTTGAACCAGTCGCTCCGAGGGACCTCCGAGGGGTCCGGCTAGATTCCTCGGCGGACCTCGGAATGACATGTGGGCGGAGGTAGCTAACTAACGATCATCTCACCGACCACGATGCCATGTGCCACCACTACCGCGGCGCTCGCATGCCTCCGTCGCGCCTTGCCGACGAGTTCAGCCTCCGCAGCAATCTCTACCAGCTCACGCTGCCGGAGATCGGCTTCTATCCGCTGGACGAGGTTCCCGTCATTCGCCTCGACAACGAAGGCGAGCGCGAGGTGGTCGCCGCCCAATGGGGCTTTCTCCCCGGTTGGTGGAAGCCTTCGGATCGCACGCCCAAGCGGCAGGCGTTTCAGCGCAAGACGATCAACGCCCGTTGCGAAGATGTGGACGCCAAGCCCACGTACCGAGAGTCGTTCCGCCGCCGCCGCGGCTTGATGCCGGCCGAGGAATTCTTCGAGCGCGGCTTTTACTTTCATCTCGCCGACCGCCGACCATTCGCGTTTGCCGCGCTGTGGGATAGTTGGCGCGACGGCGACGGCAGTCAGCTCGAAACCTGCACGCTCCTTACGACGGAGCCGAACGAAGCCGTCGCAGCGGTGGGCCACACGCGGATGCCGGTGATCTTTACCAACGAGGAGCAATACGACCGCTGGCTCGACCCGGAGATTACCGACCGCGGTCCATTGGACAGGCTGTTGGAGCCGACTCCCGGATACATCTGGCAAACCTATCTCGCGCCGCCGCCGGCCAAGCCGGCGCCTAAGCCGTCAGCCACCCGCGCCAGTGCGAAGGACCGCGATAAGGAAACCGGCCAGGGATTTCTGTTCGAATAATCCACGCCCGACCGGCGGCCGCCGCGGCACGAATTCTGCACCCGGCGAGTGGCAGCGCCGCGCAGCCGTTTGCAACCTTTTTGCAATGCGAGGGCGCATCGCTTTCCTAATGAGGTGTGCGATGAAGAAGTTGCTGACCAACGCATCAGCGCTTGCCCTGGCATTCGGCCTCGCCCTGCCCACCGCAAGCGCCCAGGATGCAGGAACCGGCGCCGACGCCGTCGATCCGGCGGCCGACGTAGCGGGGACTCCGGACACGACCGGCGAAGCCGGCGGCGACGATCAAAGCGGTTTCGATCCCGGCTGGATCGGCCTCGCCGGACTGTTGGGCCTGGCCGGCCTCATGGGCCGCGATCGCGACCGCCGCCACGACCACGTGACAACTGCTACGGGAACGACCGCGGCGCATCACTAGTTCCTATCGCCGTCATCTGCCATCGTGTCGTACTCGGCATGCAGATTGCCGTTGTCCCGACTCGCCTGCGCGGAGGATGAGACAGTGGACGACGGTGCAGTCCGAGAGATTCTCGCTAAATCAAGGCGTTTAGTTCTTGTGAGCCGCAATCTTTCGCGGCTCCTGGCCCGTCGAGTTGAGCCGCGTGAGCGAATCAAGCCGGGCGCCGACGAGTCAGCGCGCGGACAGCTTGGCCAAACGGCGACCATGACCGTCGCGCGGCGCGGCGGTTAGGCACGCAGGCCCCGCGTCGGTCCGCCAGCGCGCGGCGGGCCGACGCGGGTGATGGAGGGCCCGGCCGTCTCGAAAGGGCTCTCGCCCTCAGAGCTAATCGACCAGACGAATGATCAGCCCCTCGTCGGGCCGCAGTTCGATGCGTTCGCCGCACGTTTCATCCGCGCGATCCAGGTGCGTGGAGATAACGATCTTCCCTGAAGGCATGCAGTGCTTTCCATCGAATGTCGCCGGTTCACTGGAGAGAT
>DASVCM010000041.1:0-4681 GCA_036381635.1 Lacipirellula sp. | reverse complement strand
ATACGCCAAAGTCGCTTTGAGGGGCGAGCTCCGACAGGTCGACGATTTCCAGCGCGAACCGGAGATCGGGCGCATCATGCCCGAACCGCTCCATCGCCTCGTCGTACGTCATCCGCGGCAACGGCAGCTCGAGGTCGATGCCCAGCTCCTCCTTGGCCAGCCGCTGGCAGAGTCCGTCGATGACGCCCATCACATCGTCGGCGTCCACGAACGACATCTCAAGGTCGAGCTGAGTGAACTCCGGCTGCCGGTCGGCCCGCAGGTCCTCGTCGCGGAAGCAGCGGGCGACCTGCACGTACCGGTCGTAGCCCGCGATCATGAGGATCTGCTTGTACAACTGCGGCGACTGCGGCAGCGCGTAGAACGAGCCATGATGCACCCGGCTCGGCACGAGATAGTCGCGGGCGCCCTCCGGCGTGCTGCGGCCCAGGCAGGGCGTCTCGACATCCACGAAGTTGCGCTCGGCACAGTAGTCCCGCATCGTCTTGACCATGCGGTCGCGCAGCATCATGACCCGCTGCAGTTCCGGCCGCCGCAGGTCGAGGTAGCGGTATTTCAGCCGCAGGTCCTCGCCGGGCAGATCCTGGGCGTTGGCATTCGGCGAGACCGGCGGCGTGAGGCTCTTGTTCAGCAGCTCCATCGCCGTGGCCCGCACTTCGATCTTGCCGGTCGCCAGCTTGAGGTTCTCCATCCCTGCCGGCCGCGCGGCGACGACGCCGGTTACCTTCACGACATACTCGGCGCGAAGCTGCTTGCTTTGCTCGATGACGCCCGGCGAGGAGTCGGGCGGATTGAACACCACCTGCGTCATGCCGTAGCGGTCGCGGAGGTCGAGGAACAGCCCGCCGCCGTGGTCGCGGTAGGTGTCGACCCACCCGCAGAGGGTGACCGTCTCGCCAACGTTCAGTTCAGTGAGTTCGCCGCAGGTATGAGTCCGGAGCACGCTTCAATGCCTTTGCTGATACCGATTGTCGCCAAAACACGGCGAATAGAATCGCTGATTGTAGTTGTGATGCGAATCGAATGCAGCCCCGGGCTCTGCCCGGGGGCAGCGTTACGTTGGGGCGTCGCCCTACTCGATGGCCGCCGACCCCCCGGCGGAGCCGGGGGCTGCAATCGTGCGCAGCCACTGCCCCAGTCGCCGCATCCCCTCGCCGCTGGAAACCGCGGGCTCGTAGCCGAAATCCCGCCGAGCGGCCGAGATGTCGAACCAGTGCGACCGGGCCAACTGCGACGCCAAGAATCGGGTCATCGGCGGGTCCCCCTTGAGCCGTAGCGTGCGGTAGACGGTTTCGCAGAAGGCGCCGATTGCCCGGGCGGATCGCAGGGAGATCTCCCGCTCAACTGGCGGCAGCCCGATCAAGGCAAGGATTTCGTCAATCCAGTCCCAACAGTTCACCGGCGCCCCCTGGCTGAGGAAGTAGGCCTTCCCGGCGACCGGCGACTCCGGCTTGGCCAGCGCATCGACCGCCTTCAGGTGGGCTGCCGCAGCATTTTCGACATAGATCGTGTCGACGAAGTTCGCGCCGTCGCCGACTCGCCGCAGGCGGCCGGAGCGGGCACGGGCGATCAGCCGCGGAATAAGGTGATTGTCCCGCGGACCCCAAATGAGGTGCGGCCGCAGGGCGCACGTGCGAAGCGGCTCGCCGTTGGCCGCCAACACCGCCTGTTCCGCCAGCGCCTTGCTGCGAGAGTAATGAGCGCGGTTCGTTTTCATCCACTCGAAGATGTACGGCGTCCGTTCATCGACGCCGCACTGATCTTCGCCGGCAAAGACGACGCTGGGGCTGCTGGTGTAGATCAGCCGTGCGACGCCTTGCGCCCGGCAGGCCGCGAGCACGTTCTCACTCCCGCGGAAATTGATCCGTTCATAGGGCCGCCAGGCCATGCCAATGCCCGGCAAGGCCGCGGCATGAAGGACGCAATCGACGCCCTTGCACGCCGCCGCGATCGAACCAGCATCGGTAAGGTCGCCGCGAACGACCTCTACGCCGAGCGCCTCCAGTTCCGGGTAGCTTCCACGGCCGAAGCTCCGCACGGGCTGGCCGCGCATGACGAGCTGCTCGACGATATACCGCCCCAGAAACCCGCCGCCGCCTGTGACTAGCGCAAGCTCCGCCATTTAGCCCCCGGCCAGCGGCCGGGGGCCATCGCCGCCCGGCTCTAGCTGCACCTGTTTAGTCGCCCACTCATCCAATTGTTCCCGGTTGATCTTCGCATTGTGCCTTACGTCGACCGGCAGCGACTGATGCAGAAGAAAGCGATCGACCTGGCGCGTATGCGGATGAGCCTCAGCCAATGCCTGCAACTGCCGCCTTACCGCGGGCCAGGAATGTCCACGGCCGTTCGAGGAATCATGGAGTTCAACAACGATCGTTGGCGCCCGGTCGTCGCCGCTGCTGACGAGCGCACATCGTCGCACCGCGGGATGCTGATTGAAAACCGCCTCGCAGCATTCGGTAAACAGCGTTTCGCTCGCTGTTGCGACGCGCTGCGATTTACGGCCGCAGTACCAGAAGCGCTCCTGTTCATCGACGTAGCCGACGTCGCCCATGCGATGCCAGACGGCGTTCCCGTCGCGAATCTTGGCGAGTGTGTTGGCATCGGCTGCGAGTTGGGAAGTCGACTCTGCTGCGGACTGGTCGCTTAAGCGACCAGTCCATCGGGCCTCCATATACTTGGATGAAACCTGCGGGCCGCGGACGATTAGCTCGCCGACCTCCCCCATGGGCAGTTCTTCGGCATCACCAATGGTTGCGATCGGAGCATCCGTGATGCGAATAATTCGCCACTCGACCGTGTCAAACGTGCGGCCCACGCACACGCCGGCGCCTTGATTGGTCTTCGTGGCGGTTTCGTTAAGAACTTCGCGGGCTTCGATGGTTGCGACAGGCAGCGCCTCAGTCGCGCCGTAAGGCGTGTGCATCTCGGCCTCGGGATGTACCATTTGCAGCGTTCGCTCAAGCACCGTCGCCGGGACAGGGGCGCCGCACGAAAAGACCTTGCGAAGCGTGGGAATCACCTGCCCAGTCAATTCGCCATGCCGGCTGAGCTTGTCCCACACCGCGGGCGACGCAAACGCCTGCGTCACTTGCCAGCGAGTCGCCGCGGCCAGCAGCTTCTCGGGATCCGCAGAGGCCGGTCGCGAGAAGTCCATTTCGGGGAAGACCGTCGTCACGCCCCACGCGGAGTTGAACAGGCCGAATAACGCGAAGCACGACAGGTCGACGCCGCCCGGTTGTAGGTCGTAGGCTCGTTGGATTTCGCTCGCTTGCGTGTCGAACATCCGATGCGTGTAGAGAACGCCTTTGGGCGGCCCGGTGCTGCCGGAGGTGAAGATGATCGCCGCAGGATCATGGGCGCTCGTGTTTGGTAGCGCAACGGTGCTGCTGCGACCGCGCTTCAGCAGTTGCGAGTAAGTGACTCCGCTCCAGAACCAGCGGCGGCCGACCGTGATGTTCAACGTCGCTCGTGGGAATCGCCGGCGATACGCAACCCGCGCAGCCTGCGCTGCACTGATGGCGATGAAGCCATCCGGCTCGGCAGCGGCCAGGCAATTGATGAGGTATTGCCGTCCCATGCCGGGGTCGACGAGTACGGTTGTCGCCCCGGTGCGGAGCAGGGCGAAGACGAGCTTTACGAACTCGACGCCCGGCTTGACCAGCAGCACCAGGCGGTGGCCCGGACGGACGCCAAGATCGATCAGTCCCCGGGCCAGCGCGTCCGCGTCCGATTCCAGCTCGCCAAACGTGCATGCGGAACAGCGGCCGCGACGAGCGCTGACGACGGCCATCGCGCGGGGCATCTGGCCCGCGATGTTTGTAAGGCGGTCGGCGACATTCGTGCGGGTAGTCATGGTGGAATTGTCGCGGGAGTTACGCATCGCGGAAAGGCGCGCCAGGGCGGATATATAGCCCGGCCATTCTGGCCGGGCGCCGAGCCAGGATGGCTCGGCTATATAGCGACGTAATCCAACACGCGTGCGGCGATATCGACGCCCGTCACCTCAGCCAGGGCCCGCCAGCCGGGCACGGCATTCACTTCAAGGGCGTAAAGCCGCCCATCGCGCGCCGGCAGCAAATCGACGCCGGCAATCAAAGCACCGACCGCCGCCGCGGCCCGCCGGGCCAATTGCGCCAGTTCAGCCGTTACCTCCAGCGGGGCAGGGCGGGCGCCGAGGCTGATGTTTGTCCGCCAATCGTCGGCGCTGATCCGCTTCATGCCGAAGACTTCGTCGCCGACGACCAGCAGCCGCCAGTCAACGCCGTCGTGGGAAATGAATTGCTGGATGTAGAGCACCGAGCCGATTTGCTCCAGCGCGGCGAATACGCGGCGAGCTATGGCGGCATCGGTAACTCTCGTGATGCCGCGCCCTTCGCCGCCGAACAGCGGCTTGACCACCACGTCGCCGCCCAATGACTCAAAGGCTGTCATGCCTTCATCGAGCGTCTGACAGACGATCGTCGGCGGAACGAGAAAGCCGGCGGCTTGCAGGTGTGCCGTCGCCAGATACTTGTCGACGGCCGCCTCAATCGCCTTTGGCGGATTGACCACCGGCACGCCGGCCGCTTCCAGGCGAGCAAGCGCGTCCATGCGGAAGACGACCTGCTCCAAGCTGCCTGGCGGCATGGAGCGAACCAGCACGGCGTCGATGGAGTTCAGTTCGGCGCGGGCGGATCGC
>DASVCM010000040.1:0-4944 GCA_036381635.1 Lacipirellula sp. | reverse complement strand
GCACCTATCCGAATGACCACGTCGTGCGGGTGTACCAGCAGTCGCCCATCTTTCGCGAGTTGCGGGATCCAGATCAACTCGAAGGAAAATGCCGGCGCTGCGAATTCCGAAAGGTGTGCGGGGGCAGCCGGGCGCGGGCGTTCGCGGCGTCTGGCAACCCGCTGGCCGAGGAACCGGATTGTGCATATGGACCGAAGTCAGCTCTGACCTGACGAAGGACGAAGCCCATGCGACCGCGAGTCGCAGTCATCGGAGGCGGGATCTCGGGGCTGGCGGCGGCTCGCCAATTGACGCAGTCTGCGCCCTCGGTCGAGTTGATACTCCTCGAAGCCGGCTCGCGGATCGGCGGCGTCTTAAAGACATCGCGCTCCGACGGTTTCCTGATCGAGTCGGCGGCCGACAACTTCTTAACCAATCCGCCCGCCGCCGTGGAATTGTGTTGCAGCCTGGGCTTGGAGCATTCACTCATCGCTCCTCGCAAGGGGCTGCGTCACGCTTTTGTAGTTCACAAAGGCCAGTTGCAGCCGATTCCCGAGGGCTTTGCGGTGATGGCGCCAAGCCGTCTACATCCGGTGCTCGCGTCGCCAGTGCTTAGCGTTCGCGGAAAGCTTCGCATGGCGTTGGAGTATTTCATTCCACGCGGGCGGCTCCGCCACGACGAGGCGCTGGCGAATTTTGTGCGACGCCGTTTCGGCGGCGAGGTGCTCCAGCGGCTAGTCCAGCCGCTGGTTGGCGCAATCTACACGGCCGACGTCGAGCAATTGAGCCTCGCGGCCGCGATGCCGCAATTCCGGCAAATGGAACAGGAGCATGGCAGTTTGATTCGTGCCATGCTCGTCCAGCGACGGAAGCGCCCTTCTGGGGATCGCGGCTCAGTTCGCGCTGGACGCTTCGCATCGTTGCGAGACGGGATGTCGAGCCTGATCGACGCTCTCGCCCAAAGTGTGCCCGAAGGATCTGTGGAGCTCGATTCCCCAGTAGAACATCTGATGCCGCTGGCGAACCAACGCTGGTTGCTCTCCATCGGCGGCGCCCGGCCACGAACGCTGGAAGCCGACGGCGTCATCGTGGCGACGCCGGCCTTTCGAGCGGCGGACATGTTGGAATCCGTTGACGCTGATGCGGCAGGAAAGTTGGCGGAGATTGAGTACGTCAGTTCTGCCATTGTGGCCTTGGGCTATCGCCGCTACCAGATACGACATCCGCTGGATGGGCCTGGCTTTGTCGTGCCTCTGCAAGAGCACCGGACGATTTTGTGCTGCAGTTTCTCCAGCCAAAAGTATGACGGCCGCGCCAGCGACGGCGACGTGCTGCTGCGAATCTTCATTGGCGGAGCGTGCCAAAGCGGATTGCTGCGACTCCCGCCTGCTGAACTCATCGAACTCGCCGAGCAGGAGGTCGTCCAATTGCTCGACATCGCCGGACGACCCGTTTTTCAGCAACTCACTCGCCATCATCGCGCCATGCCGCAATACCGCGTCGGGCACTGCGATCTCGTTCAAACGATCAAACAGCGATTGACGCATTTTCCGACGCTCGAATTGGCGGGTAACGCCTATAGCGGCGTCGGCGTGCCGGCATGTATTCAAAGCGGCCAAGTCGCCGCTGACCGTCTTCTGAAGCACCTCAACGCACACGTCGACGTCCTGAGGGCGACGCTGACCGGAATAGGGACTACGGTATGAGACCTAAAGTGCCTGCTTTACGCCTGGTATTGGGCGCTGGAACCCTAACACTCGCTGCACTGGCGGGGTGTCGTGATTCGGCGCCTCCGGTCAATCCATCGCCGCGTCCAGATCTGGCATTCGAAGCGGCTCGCGAGGAAAGTCCAGCCGACACTCGTATCGTCGCGGCGCCGCAAGTGAAGTCCGACGCGGCGCCCGCTGTGCCACGCGGTCCGCAACTTTACGCTATGCATTGCGCTGCATGCCACGGCGACGCCGGCGATGGATTCGGCGTAGCCGCAGCCTATCTCTTCCCTAAGCCGCGCAATCTGCAGGCGGGCAATTTCCGTCTCGTAAGCACTGACAACAATGTGCCGACGCGAGACGACCTGCACGCCGTGTTACTGCGCGGAATGCCTGGGTCGGCGATGCCTCCATGGGCGCATCTTTCTCAAGCAGACCGTGGCGCATTGGTCGACGAAGTCCTGCGGCTTCGTCGGCAGGGCGCCCGAGACTTGTACGTCAATATGCTCAAGGAAAGTGAGGGATTAACGGACGAGGACATCGCCGACGAGGAGATCCAAGAGGAGATTCTCCAGCACGTCGAAGACTTCACGACGCCGGGCGCCAGCACCGAAGTTCCCGACATTCCGCCGAGCACGCCGGAGGCAGTGTCGCGAGGGAAGGGAGTCTATGTCAAGTTTGCTTGCGCCTCCTGCCACGGCGAAAGCGGTCGAGGCGACGGCGCCGAAGCCATGGTCGACGCCGAGCAAATGCCGACCACCCCGCGAGATTTCACCCTCGGCATCTTCAAAGGCAGTCCCGAACCCGCCCAACTCTATCGACGCATCGCCTACGGCATGCCGGGCACTCCCATGCCTGGTTCCAGCAGCATGACGCCCGAGGAGCGAGTCGATCTAGTGCATTACATCCGTTCGCTATCAACGGAATCACAGCGGCAAGCAGCAGTTCTAAATCGTGAGAGAATTGTTGCCGAACGAGTTCAACAGCTCGGGCCATTGTACGACGAGGCCGCCTGGACGAGAGCGAAGCCGGTACAACTTCGAATGGCGCCCCTTTGGTGGCGCAACGCTCCGGATCCCGACTTGCACATTCAAGTCATTCACGACGGTAAATTTCTGGCCGTCCGGTTGACGTGGCTAGACGGGGCGGAAGACGGTCATAGCGTCCGCGCGGAATCGTTTGAAGACGCCGCCGCGATGCAAGTGTTCCGCGGCGACGACGAGCCCTTCCTGGGGATGGGATCCGTCGACTCGCCGGTGGATGTGTGGTTCTGGGACGCCGATCGACAGGGACCGCTGCCGACAATTGAAGACCACTATCCAAACATGGTGGTCGACCAATATCCCTTCAGCGAAGCGACCGCGACTTCCACCGATCGCGACCGGCCCGGCGCGCGAACGGCCGACCAACCCGATATCTCGCTACCGGCGCGAGCGGCAGGCAATCTGATCGTACCCAGCGGCGACGAATCCGGAGGATCGTCCCTGCATGTGGGCGGGCCCGGCTCGGTTACCTTTCGGCTGCCGCAAAGCCAAGTGGTCGAAGCGCACGGATCGTGGAAGGACGGTCGTTGGACCGTCGTCATGCGGAGGCCGCTCTCTGTCGCCGAAGGGGATGGCTTGTCGCTGGAGACCGGGGAAAAGGCCTCGGTAGCATTTGCCATTTGGGATGGCGGCAACCGGGATCGCGACGGGCAGAAGCTAATCACGGTATGGCAGGATCTGGAACTGGCCAAGTAGCCGTTTGGGGAAAACTATGAGCATTTCGCGACGTCGATTTCTCGAGACATGCGCCGCCAGCGGCGGCGCGCTGTTAGCCGCCGCTACCCAGTCGTGGGCCTTCCAGCCGACGAGCGTTGAAAACCCACTGGGCGTCTATCCTGAGCGGGGGTGGGAAAAGATCTACCTCGACCAATATCGTTACGATAGTTCGTTCACTTGGATCTGCGCGCCAAACGATACGCACATGTGCCGGCTTCGCGCCTTCGTGCGGAATGGCGTCATGATTCGCAGCGAGCAGAACTACGACCACGATCGTTACGGCGATCTTTACGGCAACAAAGCGACGAAGGCCTGGAACCCGAGAGGGTGTCCCAAGGGCTACACGATGCAGCGACGCATCTACGGCCCCTACCGGCTCAAAGGGCCGGTGTTGCGCCGAGGATGGAAGCAGTGGGTCGACGACGGCTGTCCCTCGTTGTCTGAACAGCCCGAACTTCGCACACAGTACAAGTTCGACGATCGCGGAAACGACGGGTTTGTTCGCTTGTCCTGGAACGAAGTCGCCGACTACGTCGCCACGGCAATCCATGCCATTGCCAGGACATATTCCGGAATTGAGGGCGTTGCGCGCCTCCAGCGCGACGGTTACGAGCAACGCATGATTGACAAGCTTGAGGGCGCGGGAACGCGCGTCATCAAAGTCGGCTCGAATCTGCCGATCCATGGCATTGTGGGCAAGTTTGGCATCTACCGCTTCGCCAACTTGCTGGGGCTGCTGGACCACCACGTGCGCGGCGTCCCTCCGGGGCAGGCGCGGGGCGCCCGCGATTGGAACGAATACACGTGGCGCGGCGATCAGGCGCCGGGGCATCCGTTCGTTCACGGACTGCAAACGTCGGACATGGACTTCAGCGACCTGCGATTCAGCAAGCTGGTCATCCAGGTTGGCAAGAACCTCATCGAGAATAAGATGCCCGAGTCACACTGGCTCAACGAGTGTATGGAACGCGGGGCGAAGCTCGTCGACATTGCGCCAGAATACAATGGGCCGGCCTCGAAAGCCAATTACTGGATGTCCGTGCGGCCGGGACTGTCGGACCTCGCGGTGCTATTGGGCGTAACGAAGATCATGATGGACAACGGTTGGTACAAAGCCGACTTTTGTCGGCGATTCACCGACTTCCCGTTGCTTGTGCGCACCGACAACCTTCAGCGGCTTCGTCCTCAGGATATCGATGCAAACTATCAGCTCAAGGATATTTCAACGGGACCCTCTTTCAAGATTCAGGGCCTCACCGACGAGCAGCGCGAGCGCATTGGCGACTTCTGCGTGTGGGATGCCAACGCCAATCGCCCGGCGTTCATAAGCCGGGACGAGATCGGCGCCAACATGCACGTCGATGCGGCGCTCGAAGGAATCTTCCAGGCGTCATTGGTCGAGGGCGGAACCGTCGAGGTAATGACCGTCTTTGAGATGTATAAGCGACACCTGAAGGACTATGACGAGAAAACCGTCGAGGAGATCTCGGGGGCGC
>DASVCM010000039.1:0-4676 GCA_036381635.1 Lacipirellula sp. | reverse complement strand
GGTTCACGCCAATCCCGTCGAGCAAGGGGCGCACCACACCCTCCTGCTCGTCGACAAGCGCAGCGAGCAAGTGCATCGGCTCAATCTGCGGACTGCCCGCATCGGCGGCCCGCTCCTGCGAGCGCTGCACCGCCTCCTGGGCCTTGAGGGTCAGTTTGTCGAATCGAAATGCCATGGTTAACTCAGCTTTCAGCCAATAAAATGCCGTCAGCCAGAACGATCTGGCTGACGGCTGAATGCTGACGGCCGATCGATCCTCTATTAGTTCGGAATACCGACTACGTTACTTACTTCCACGATCAAATCTTGTTCGCGAATTGCGAAGTAAAACCGCAGCGGACTTACCTCCAGCCTCCATAAGCCCTCGCCGAGGAAGACCGAACGCTCGTGGGGCGATCGCGCGAGTATTTCATCGGCCTCATTCGCAGCTCGCGCGACCGCGGATCGATCATCCGCTTCCTCCCAAGCAAGTACCAATTCATCCTCGGCTTCGGTAAGGTAGACCACCGAGTAGTTCTTCATGGCTAGGCTCGGCTTCCGAGCCTGGCGAGTACTTCCGCCGAAGCGCGGCGAGGTTGGTCGGAGGCCAAGCGCCGCTTGGCCTCCGCCACGATCGCCGTTTCTTCGGCGCTGGGAACGGGAGGCACGCGGACAATCACGTTTCCTGAGTCGTCGCAAAAGACGATGCCATCCTTAGCACTGGCGAACTGCCGAATCTGGTCGCTGGTCAGAAAGATTTGGGTCAATGCAATTGCCTCCTATCTGGAGTTACCACTGACTTTATTCTACTTCCCAGCAACTTCTCTCGGCAATTCGACCGCTCAGCTCTTCACCTCAAACTCCGCGTCGATTGCGTCGTCGTCGGCGCCCTGACCACCGGCGCCGCCATCTGCCGACGCCTGCGCGCCCGCTTCGCCGCCGGGGGCGCCGGCCGTCGAGCGGTACAGCGCTTCGCTCATCGCGTGCGACGCCGTTTCCAGTTCGCTGACGGCCGCCTTGATCGCCGCGGCGTCCTCGCCCTTGGCCGCTTCGCGAACCTTGGTGATCGCCGCCTCGAGGGCCGCCTTGTCGGAATCTTTCAGCTTGTCGCCTTGCGACTTGATCGTCTTCTCGACCTGGTACGCCATCGAGTCGGCCTGGTTGCGGGCTTCGATCAACTCGCGTTTGCGCTTGTCCTCCTCGGCGTGCGACGCCGCGTCGGCCTGCATCCGCTTGATCTCGTCCTCGCTCAGGCCGCTCGACTGCTCGATGCGGACCTTCTGCTCCTTGCCCGTGCCGAGGTCCTTTGCCGACACGTTGAGAATGCCGTTGGCGTCGATGTCGAACTTGACCTCGATCTGCGGCACGCCGCGCGGCGCCGGCGGAATGCCTTCCAGGTTGAACTGCCCCAGCAGCCGGTTGTCGGCCGCGATTTCGCGCTCGCCCTGGAACACCCGCACTGTGACCGCCGTCTGGTTGTCGTCGGCCGTGCTGAAGACCTGCTTCCGCTCGGTGGGAATCGTGGTGTTCTTCTCGACGAGCTTGGTCATGACGCCGCCGAGGGTTTCGATGCCGAGGCTGAGCGGAGTCACGTCGAGCAACAGGATGTCCTGCACCTCGCCCGAGAGAACGCCGCCCTGAATCGCGGCGCCAATGGCCACGACTTCGTCGGGATTAACGCCCTTGTGGGGGTCCTTGCCGAACAGTTCCTTCACCAGCTCCTGCACCTTGGGGATGCGGGTCGAACCGCCGACCAGCACCACCTCGTCAATGGCGCTGGTGTCGACTTTCGCATCTTTCAGCGCCTGCAGCACCGGGCCGCGGCAGCGCTCGACGAGCGGATCGACCAGCTTCTCGAACTGCGCGCGGGTGATGTTCATCTGCAAGTGCTTGGGGCCGGTCGCATCCGCCGTGATGAACGGCAGATTGATATCGGTCGACTGCGCCGAGCTAAGTTCCTTCTTCGCTTTCTCGCAAGCTTCCTGCAGCCGCTGCAGCGCCATACGATCTTTGCGGAGGTCGATCCCCTGCTCTTTCTGGAACTCGCCGGCCACGTACTTGATCAGCTCTTCGTCAAAATCGTCGCCGCCGAGGTGGGTATCGCCGTTGGTGCTCATCACGCGGAACACGCCGTCGGCCACCTCGAGGATCGAGACGTCGAACGTGCCGCCGCCGAGGTCGAACACGCAAATCTGCTCGTGCTCTTTCTTGTCGAGGCCGTAAGCGAGCGAAGCCGCCGTCGGCTCGTTGATGATGCGCGCGACTTCGAGGCCGGCAATCTGGCCGGCGTCTTTGGTGGCCTGCCGCTGGGCGTCGTTGAAGTACGCGGGGACCGTGATCACGGCCTTGTTCACCTTGTGACCCAGATAGGCCTCGGCCGACTCCTTGAGCTTGCGCAGCACCTTCGCCGAGATCTCCGGTGGAGTAAGCGTCTCACTGCCGACCTCGACCTTCACATAGTCCTCGGCTCCGCCGACGACTTTGTACGGGACCATCTTCTCTTCGTTCGCGACTTCATTGTGCCGCCGGCCCATGAACCGCTTGATCGAGTAGACGGTCTTGGTGGGATTGGTCACCGCCTGCCGGCGGGCGGGCTCGCCGACGAGGACCTCGCCCTTGTCGGTGAACGCCACGACGCTGGGGGTGAGCCGATTCCCCTCGGGGTTCGGGATGACTTTCGCTTCCTTGCCTTCCATGACGGCGACGACCGAGTTGGTGGTGCCCAGGTCGATGCCGATGATCTTTTCGCCGCTTGCCATTTGAGTTGTCTCCTCTCCTAGTCGGAGGTCGGTTGTCGTATATATGAGGTGCGCGAGCATGCCTGGAGTGGCAGCCGCTGCGTTGTTTTTGCCCCGCCAAGGCGGTGAAAAAGCAAAGGCTGTGCCGGGCTGTGCGGGTTAGCACCGCATCTACAAGATCAAGTGCGACAATAAGTTATGTCGCAAGCTAGACTAGTTAAGCGAAATGCCAAACGGGGCCAAGCTGTCACTTTGGCAGCAATGAGAACCCGCAGGCTTTTTCCGGGTTCCGGCCGCCTGCCAGTTTGACAACTTGCTTATTCTCTCGCAAAGGCGCGTAAGGCGCAAAGAAATCGCAAAGGAGGCTTTGGAAACGCGAAGGCGGTCGGGTGGGGACGGATCAGCCGCCGGCGGGTTGCGATTGTTTCTTTGCGCCTTAGCGCCTTTGCGTGAATCCAATCTACCTCGTTGACCTCTCCGACAAATGGCCAAGAAGAAACCTACCGCCGTTCAGCTTCAGAAGCTCGATCGCGAGATCGTCGAGCTGCTGAACCAGCGCGCCGCGGCAGCCCTGGAGAGCGGCGAATCGACCGGGGCTGACGGCCGGCCGACTGGTTCCGATGGACTTCAGCAACTTGCCGAGGCCGGTGAGGGCCCGCTCTCAGGCACGGCGATTCAGAACATTTACCGGGAATTGCTGAGCGGGATCCGCGCGGCGCGCCATCCACAACGAGTGGCCTATCTGGGGCCTGAGTATACCTACAGCCATCTGGCTGCGATCGCGCGGTTCGGGCAGAGCGCGGAGTTGATGCCCGTCGGCTCGATCGCCGCGGTATTCGACGAGGTGGAGCAAGGCAATGCCGAGTTTGGCGTCGTGCCGATCGAGAATTCGACGGATGGACGCGTGGCCGACTCGCTGGAGTGCTTGGCGCGGCCGCATACGCGCGCCGGGGACGGCCCGGCCCGCTCTAACTCTCCAGCCTCCAGCGTACAGCCTACAGCCTCCCTCCAGATCTGCGGCGAGGTGCCGCTGCGGATTCATCACTGTCTGCTCGGGATTGGCAAGCGCAGCGACCTCCGTCGCGTATGCAGCAAGCCGCAGGCCCTCTCCCAGTGCCGCAACTGGCTGAGCGCCCATCTGCCCAACGTCAAGCTCGAGCCGACCGCCAGCACGGCCGAGGCCGCAACCTTGGCCGCCGGAAGTAGCGAAACCGCCGCCATCGCCGCCGAACAGGCCGGCGTGAATCACGGCCTGACCGTGCTCGCCCGCAACATCGAGGACAATCCTGAAAACGTCACCCGCTTCGCGGTGATCGGCGCGCAGGCCGCCGGGCGGACTGGCCGGGACAAGACCGCGCTGGTCTTCGAGGCGCCCCATCAGCCCGGCGCGCTGGCCGACGCGATGGCGATCTTCAAACGCCAGCGGCTCAACCTCACCTGGATCGAGTCATTCCCGATTCCGCGCGAGCGGGGCCGATATCTGTTTTTCCTGGAGTTCCAAGGCCACCCTTCCGACGCGGCGGTGAAGAAGGCGATTGCGGCGCTGACAAAGAAGTCGCTGCGGCTGGTGCTGCTGGGCTCCTACGCCGAGGCCGAGGTCGTCGGATAGGCCCCTCCCCGCCGGCGGCTTATCGAATGCGTTAACCAACACTCTCTTACCCTAGTTCCGGTGAATGCTATGGATCACGCACAAACAATACTGTTGGCGGTTACTGTTGCCTCGCTGTTGGTCTTGCTGGTCGTTTTCGGGTTTTTCCTAACTTTGGCGAGTCACTGGATGAAGGCGCTGACAAGCGGAGCGCCCGTCTCCGTGCACACGCTGCTGGGCATGGTCTTTCGCGGCACGCCGCGCTCGCTTGCCGTCGACGCTTACATCCAGTTGCAGCACCGCGGTTCGCCCGCCACGATGAAGGACGTGGAGCTGGCCTATCTCGCCAATCACCACCGCATCCTCAATTC
>DASVCM010000038.1:0-4312 GCA_036381635.1 Lacipirellula sp. | reverse complement strand
CAAGAGCTCCGTCACCGTGAGCACCAGATCGGTCGCCGTCGCCCCCGGCGGAAGCGCTCCGGCGAGCTTCATGCCGACCACCTCCGGCATGAGCATGTAAATCGGCTGCCCCAGCATTACCCCCTCGGCCTCGATGCCGCCGACGCCCCAGCCAACGACGCCCAGGCCGTCGATCATCGTCGTGTGGCTGTCGGTCCCCACGAGCGAATCCGGGAAGGCCACCGGCCCGGCATGGTCCTTGCCCAGGAACACCGCCTTGGCAAGATACTCAAGATTCACCTGATGAACGATGCCCGTCCCCGGCGGCACCACACGGAAGTTGTTGAACGCGAGCTGCCCCCAGCGGAGGAACTCATATCGCTCGCGATTGCGATGGAACTCCAGGTCGATGTTCAGATCGAGGGCCCGATCGGTGCCGAAGTAATCGACCTGCACCGAGTGGTCGATCACCAGGTCCACCGGCACCAGCGGATTGATCTTCTTAGGGTCGCCTCCGAGCCGGTCCATGGCGGCGCGCATCGCGGCCAGGTCGACCACGCACGGCACGCCGGTGAAATCCTGCAGCACCACGCGGGCCGGCTTGAACGGGATTTCAACGCCGTCGCTGCCGGGCAGCAGCACGCCGCGGGTGGCCGTCCAGTTGCACAGGTTCTTCACGTCCTGCTCGCTCACCACGTAGCCATCGCAATTGCGAAGCAGCGACTCCAACAGCACGCGGATCGAGAACGGCAGCTCGGCAACCTTCGTCAGTCCCAGCGACTCCAATTTCGACAGCCGGTAGATGCCGGCCTTCCCGGCGCCGGTGTCAAACGTGTCACGAGCTTGAAACGGATCAGTCTTGAGCGTGGCGGGCGCCATCGGTCGCTATCCTTCCTGAGAGCTGAATTGTCGAACTAAGCCAGCCATTTTATCGAACGGCGGGGCCGTTGTCTGGCCCTCCGCTTGCCGATGCCGAACCCGGCAGACTAATTCACTTGTGCGGCGTCGCCAGGCAGCCTAGATTCGATCTCAAGCCCTCTTCAACTCTTCTGCTCTCTTGCCCTCGCCTGCCGCCGATGACCGCCAAGCGCGATCCCTATGTCCTCGACGGCAGCCTGATTGCCGATCCGCCCTCCTCGCTTTGGGGACGCCTGAAACTGCTCGGCCCTGGCCTGGTCCTCACCGCTTCGATCGTCGGATCCGGCGAGCTTATCGCCACGACCACCCTCGGCGCCCAGGCCGGCTTCGCCGCCTTGTGGATCATCCTCATTAGCTGCGTCGTGAAGGTCGCGGTGCAGCTCCAGTTCGGGCGGCACACGATCCAGACAGGCGAGACCTGCCTCACCGCCTTCAACCACCTGCCGGGACCCGCGCCGCGCGGGGTGAACTGGGCCACCTGGGCCTGGCTGCTGATTCAGCCCGCCAAGATGCTGCAAGTCGGCGGGATCATCGGAACCACTGCGCTGCTGATGAACACCATGGTTCCGCAGCTTTCGGTAGGTTCGTGGGCGATAGTCACCGCCGTCATCATTGCCGCGCTGGTCAGCGGCGAAGGTTATCGCTTCATCGAGTCGATGTGCGTCGTCCTGGTCGGCGCCTTCACCGTCACGACGCTCATCGCCGTCGCCTCGCTGCAGTGGACCGACTACGCCGTCAGCGGAACCGACCTCGCCGAGGGGCTGCGATTCACCCTGCCCGTCGGCGGACTGCTCGCCGCGATGGGCGCCTTCGGCCTCACCGGCGTCGGCGGCGACGAAATCATGCACTACACCTACTGGCTGATCGAAAAGGGCTACGCGGCGAAAACCGGCCCGCGCATTCCCGGCGACGCGCAGTGGGAGCGCCGCGCCAAAGAATGGATCAAGGTCATGTACCTCGACGCCTTCGTCTCGATGCTCGTCTACACCATCGTGACGGCGGCGTTCTATCTGCTCGGCGCCGCCGTGCTCCACGCCCGCGGCGAGGTCCCGGGCGCCGACGAGATCGTGCCGACCCTCTCGAACATGTACACCGAATCCCTCGGCGACTGGGCTCGCGGCGTCTTCCTCGCCGGCGCCTTCGTCGTGCTCTTCTCGACCCTCTTCTCGGCGCTCGCCGCATGGACGCGCATGGTCTCCGACATCTGCGGCCAGCTACGCGTCATCGATTTCGCCGACCCCGCCGCCCGCCGACGAACCGTCAACATCTCCGCCTGGGTCATCCCGCTCATCTGGGCCGCAGTGTTCCAGTGGCACGGCGAGCCGGTGAATATGGTCCTCCTCGGCGGCATCGGCACCGCGCTCATCCTGCTCATTTCGGTGGCCGCTTCGATCCATTTCCGCTACGGACGAACTGCCCCGGAGCTACAGCCGGGACTCCTGTACGATGCGGCCCTTTGGATCAGCATCGCATCGATCATTGCCGTCGCGGGCTATACGGTTTTCAAGACGGTCGGCGAGTTAACAGCGGCTTAACGGGGGCGACATTTGCGGTAATTCCTCCGCTGATTGCATCAGAATCGCACAGAAAAACCGGCCACAAGCGCTAGCGACGGCCCTATCCTTTTTGGAAAATGGAGATCGCTTGTCACGGCGCGACAGCCAGCCTTTCTCTTTCAGTTATCGGAGCCGTTCATGGATCGCAGGCAGTTTCTCGGTTCGAGCCTTGGCGTCGGAGCCGCCGCTCTTAGCATGAGTTGGTCAAGCCGCGCGCTGGCCGCCGACGTCTCCGACATTCGCGTTGCCCAAATCGGCTTCCACGGCCAAGGCAACGGGCACATCGGCGCTCTGCTGAGGAACAAAAATCTGGTCGCGCTTTGCGACGTCGACGAGCGGGTGCTGAACCACAAGGCCGACGAGCTCCGCGCCGAAGGCGTGAACGTCGACAAGTACGTCGACTTCCGCGAGCTGCTCGACCGCCAGGATATCGACGCCGTCTCCATCGCCACCCCCAACCACACGCACGCGCTCATCACCGTCCTGGCCGCCCAGGCCGGCAAGGACGTGTACGTCGAGAAGCCGACCTCCCATAACATCTGGGAAAGCCGGCAGATGGTCGCGGCAGCGAAGCGCTATGGCCGCATCATCCAGTGCGGCACGCAGTCGCGCTCCAGCCCATCGCTGCAGGAAGCCGTCAAATGGGTGCAGGACGGCCATCTCGGAGCGATCAAATACGCCATCGGCACCTGCTACAAGCGCCGCCCGTCAATCGGCAAAAGCGACACGCCGCTCGAGTTCCCCAGCGACATCCACCGCGACCTGTGGGTCGGCCCGGCGAAGGACCAGCCCATCTACCGCCCGGAGAAGAACTCCAGCGGCAAGCGGGCGCCCCACTACGACTGGCACTGGGACTACAACACCGGCGGCGGCGACCTCGGCAACCAGGGCATCCACCAGATGGACATCGCCCGCTGGTTCCTCGGCGAGAAGACCCTCGCTCCGCGCGTGCTGAGCCTTGGCGGCCGCGTCGGCTACGAGGACGCCGGCAACACGGCCAACACGCAGATCGTCCTGCACGCCTACGAGAAGGCGCCGCTGTTGTTCGAAGTCCGCGGGCTGCCCAAGCGCAGCGGCGACAACGACATGGACCGCTACCGCGGCTCCCGCGTCGGCGTGATCGTCCAGTGCGAACGAGGACATGTCCTCATTCCGAGCTACAGCGAAGCTATCGCCTACGACGGCGAAGGGAATGAGGTCAAACGCTTCGAAGGCGGCGGCGGCCATCACGACAACTGGCTGCAAGCCGTCGCCGCGCGCGACCGCCATCTGCTGAACGCCGACATCTTCGAGGGGCACGTCTCCAGCGCGCTCTGCCATGCCGGCAACGTCTCCTATCGCGTCGGCAAGAAGGCGGCCAGCGATGAGATCAGCGAGGCGGTCAAGTCGAACGAGCTGCTGGCCGGCAGCTACGCCCGCATGCTCGACCATCTCAAGGCCAACGAAGTTGACGTGACGAGGGAGCCGACGCTCACGCTGGGCGAGTGGCTCACGGTTGATCCGAAGACCGACCAGTTCGTCGACAACGACCGGGCCGCCGAGCTCTTCGCCCGAGAAGGCCGCAAGCCCTTCGCGATTCCCGACGTCGAGCGCGACCTCGGCGCCCAAGCCGCCGCCGCGGGTTGAGGACCCTCAAGCGGTCTTCCGGCACATCCCACTTAGCCCCCGGTCAATGACCGGGGGCCAATTTTTGCGCTCGGGAACCGCAAGCCCATGCGGTAGACTGTCGGCATTCATCGCCGCCCCTTGTCCCACACTGCGAACGAAATATGCCCGAGCCCATCGCCGACACGCTCCTCACGCCGGAAGGAAAGCCCGAGGGAAAGTATCGCACCTCCCCGTGGAAAACCGATCGAATG
>DASVCM010000037.1:0-2607 GCA_036381635.1 Lacipirellula sp. | reverse complement strand
GGCCGGCAACGTCAGCCAGGCTGACGCCCACCGGGTCTGAGGAATCGAGCGACGGTTCAATGCGCTCGAACCGTGCAGAACCCCCCGGGAACGCTTTAGATTCGGCTGCGATGGCCAAGCCTCCATCGAGTGGAAGGCCGGGACAGCCCGATGCGTGCCCACTTTCTACTGGGGTTCGAGCTCTAACCGTTGCTCGATTCCACCGACCCGGTGACCACAAAGCCCCGGCATCGCCATGCCGGGGTTTTCTCGTTTGATGCACTTTTCGCGCACCGGCGCGGCACGCGCAACGTATGGCCGCGCGGGGTTCTGGCTTTGGCCGAGAGCACGGGGCTGAGCGGTTTAATTGCGTATAGCGCCGCCAATTACGAGCGGCATTGGAGCGGGGTGACACTTCTTGAGACAGTCAAATGACACGCTTTGCGCGCACAGCCGTGGTATGTGGATAACTTCCGACAATCATACTCGCGGCGGAGCGTCGAGAGGTTCAGGGCTATGGGATCGTGATCATGCCGCCACTCGAACTCAGCGGTTGGCCACATGCCATGGCGCGGAGCATGTCCGTCAGCGGCAGCAGGATCAGGTTCAGCACGCACTGCTCCCCGCCCGCGCGCCAGGTGATCGTGCGGTATTGCGGCGGCAGGATCGAGTCGCCCCCGCGCTCGTCGCCGGCGGGAAGCGGCGAGACGATGGCAATCGCGGGCGGCTCCGCGAGACCGTAGCGCTGCTGCAATCGCCTGCCGTAGAAGAAGAGCTGATAAAGGTCGCTGTTGTCGATGCGGCGTCGCGGCCGCCCCAGCGCGTCGGCGGGCCAATACGTTTTGTATTTGGCATCCACCACCGCGATCGGGACGCATTCGCGGAAGAGGACCAGATCGGGCCGCACCTCACAGTAAAGGTTGCCCTCGCCATCGAGAATCGCTCCGCGATCCACGGCCTGCGCCTGCACGGTGACGCCATCGTGCGCCATCACCTGTCCCAGCCATCGTTCGACGAAACGCTCGAAGAGCCACGCCATGTTCATGACGAGGCCGCTGGTGGCGGTGGGCGCATCATCATGGAAACTGCCGGGAGCTTCACGAAACAGCAACCGCTCCACAATGTGATGGGCGAGACGGTAGTGCTCTGAAAGACGACTGTAGCGTTCGCGCGCTTTGATGAAATCGTGCCGATTCGGATGGATGTCAGAGGCGAGCGAAGACCAGGCTTGGCGATGCTCGAGCAGTTGCCGTCGAGCCTCAACTGAGATTGGCAGAGTGGTGGCGTGCGCCAGGCCGCGCCGCAGCAACTGATTATCGAGGTTGTCGTAGGTCAGCTCGTGATAGCGGCAGTTGATGCTGGTCATGCCGCCATCGTTCCAGGGGAAGCTGGCGGTGAAGTCGGGCCGGCCGCGGAGCACAGTAAGCCGCTCACGTCGGCGGATGTAGTGCCGCGAAATCCCGATCCGCTGAATGGCGGCCGCTTCGTCGGCAAGAATCAGCGCCAGCAGCTCGTTCAGGCCAGCGGCGCTGCTTTCAATGGCGGCACGTTGCCGGGGATCCGCCGCCCCCAGCGCGTAGCGGATCATCGTCGCCAGTTCGCGGGCGGCGAGTCGCGGCTTCACATGAATGGTGAGATCGCCGAGCGCCAGCGTGCCAATGCAGGCGCCCGATTGGATCAGGCAACTGCCGCCGTCTTGAAGGACGAAATCGACCAGCTTCGCGAAGTGTGATTGCAACTCCGCGAAGTTCATACCCGCCGCCGCCGCACACGCGGCGGCGGAATCGACGACCGTCCCATGCTCAGTTAATTCAATTCTCATGGGTGACCGCGGATGCGACTTCGGCAAGTGGTCCCGAAACAGCCGTGGATGAGCCGTCGTTGCATAAGTGCTTCAACGCCCGGACCAGCTTCTGATCATCGTTGAGCACATCCGGGCGTACCGCGCCGTCGGCCGTAACGAGCCTGTCGAGCACTTGCGCCATCAGCGAGCGATTGGCGTAGCAGTACTCCTCGATCAGCGGCGCAATGTCGTACTGGATGCGCTCGCGCAGCACGTCGATTGGGGCGCGGCCGTTGTTCGCGATCAGCAGGTGGCTGTGCCCCAGTGAGCGATCGCGATCCACGCCGATCAGCAACAGCCGCTCATTGATCGCGCGGAGCAGGGTGCTCAGCCGCAGACCGTCAATCTCGCTGAGGTGGTCGGAGCTGGTGTCGATGACAGCCGGATCGGGCGCGAACTCGATGAAGCAGAAACGCCGCCGGATTGCGATGTCCAGAAGGCTGATGCTGCGATCGGCGGTGTTCATGGTGCCCAGGATGTGCAGATTGCCGGGCACGGTGAACTTCGTGTGGGAGTAGGGCAGCACGGCTTGGGCGTTTGAATCGCGTTTGTCCGGCTCGATGAGCGTGATGAGCTCGCCGAAGATGCGCGCGACGTCGCCGCGGTTCAGCTCGTCGATGATCAGCAGGAATGGCCGGCCGGGATCGGCGGCGGCGGCCTGGCAAATCTGTCGAAAGATGCCCTGATGCAGATGGAACTTGCCTTCGGCATTGGGCCGGAATCCCTCGACGAAATCTTCATAGGAGAACGAGGGATGGAAGGTGACCTGTCGAACGGCGGCGTCG
>DASVCM010000036.1:0-3603 GCA_036381635.1 Lacipirellula sp. | reverse complement strand
TCCGTCCGCCCGATGCTGCCGGCGAAGAGCACGTCGCCGCCGAGCACAATCACCGGCGTGAACTGCTTCGCCACGAACACCACATGCCCGCTTGAATGTCCTGGCGCATCGAGCACCGCCCAGCGGATGCCCGCGAAATCCAGGGCATCGCCTTCCTGCACCGTCCGGTCCGCCGCGGGGCTCACCAGCGGCAGGCCAAATCCTGCCGACAGATTCGCCACCGGGTCCGTCAGCTTGCTGGCATCGCCGGCGCCGATCAGCAGCGGCGTCGCTGGCCATCGCTCCTTCATCACGGCATTGCCAGCAATGTGATCGGCGTGGCCGTGAGTGTTAAAAATCGCCGCCGGCGTCCAGCCCTCCGCTTCGACGGCATCGATAATCAACTCCGGATCCAAGCCCGGGTCGACGACGATGCATTCACTCGCCCCCGGCAGGGCGACAAGGTACGCATTCTCTTCAAACAGGGTCGAGGTTACGACTCGGATAATTGGGGCTGTTTCTTGGCTCTGCACAGTTTAACCTTTCCGTAGCGGCGGCCTGCCGGTATGATTCCCGCCCGACGAGGGGTTGGGCCTGGGAAGGCTGCGTCGCCCGGAGCGGCCGGTTGGGCCGATTGTAATTGTTTCGCCAGCCGTGAACGATAGTTACGAAGCGGCAAGAGAAGCCGTCCGCGCAAGCTCGTCGTGCCAGCACGAGTTGACGAGTTGCCAACTGCGAGGATTACTCGACCGCGCGATGTGATCGGTGCTCGCAAACCCCCGTAGCCGCCCGCCTCAAACCCACCGCCGGATCCGCTGAAAGTCGCGGGAACGCGATTTGCCTTCGGCTCGCCCGCCCGGCGTGCCGCAGCGGCGAGCATCAAGGTTGATGACTGATTTTTAGGAGAGCGTTCACGATGATTTGTCCCTTCCGCCTTTCTTCGTTTTGCAAGTCGGCGCCGACGGTCGCGCTGGCGCTCTCCTGTACCGCCAACGTCCTGGCCGCGACGCCCGCCGGCTTGATCGAGCCGGTCTACCGCGTGGCCTACGAAGAAGAAGCGACGACTCCCACGCCGCAAACCGCTCAGCAGCCGGCCGCGGAGCAGCCGGCGCCGGACGCCACGCAGCTTGCCGCTCGCATCGCGCCCCCGGCGGGTCCGCAAGCGCCGTTCAACTTGGAGCAGCTTCCCGGCGAGCATCCGCTCATGCCGGCGCTCCGCATCGCACAGGAAGGCGTGAAGCACATCGACGCCAACATCCGCGACTACTCGGCGATCATGTACAAGCAGGAGCGGATCGACGGCGAGCTTATGGGGCAGGAAGTCGCCTTCGTGAAGGTCCGCCATCAGCCGTTCAGCGTTCACATGTTCTTCCTCGCTCCGCACAAGGGCCGCGAGTGCCTGTACGTCGCCGGCCCGAACGGTGAAAAGGGCGATCTCCACGCCCGCGACTGCGGCTTCCGCAAGAAGCTCGGCGTGTTCAAGCTTGATCCCGAAGGCCGCCTTGCGATGGCCGGCCAGAAGTACCCGATTACCAAGCTCGGCATCCGGAATCTGACTACCGAGCTGATCGCCGTCGCCTCGAGCGACGTCAACTACGGCGAGTGCGAGGTTCGCACCGTGCAAACCACGATCGGCACGGCCACCGACCAGCGGCCAGTAACGATGATCGAGGTTGTCCACCCGACGCCGCGGCGGAACTTCCGCTTCCACAAGGCGCAGATCTTCATCGACAACGAGCTCCGCATCCCGATCCGCTACGCCTCGTTCATGTGGCCGCAGACCGAGGGCGGCGAGGCGCCGCTGGAGGAGGCGTACACCTACCTCAACCTGAAGGTGAACAACGGCTTCACCGACGCGGACTTCGACCCGGAGAACCCGGAGCTGTTCAAGTAAATCGTGCTCGGGAGGGCGAGGCTCCTGCCCAGCCGGGAAGCGCATATCAGTTGGTTGGGTCGGTTCGCTGCGCAGCGGGAACCCCTCAGAGCCCTGCTGTTCGCGGCCAAGTCAGGACGGTGGCTCTACCTGCGCGACGAGAACCATCGCGACTCGGCGCCGATCACCGGCGGCCCTTTCCGCAGTAAGTGAATCCTGAGGGCGCTGGGGCTGACTTGCTGAACTGGCAGCGCGGCCTCGGCGAAACGCCGCCGGACCTCGCCATGTTCGACGCGGTGATCGACGCCGCGGTAGCCGGCGCTGCGTTCGCCGTTCCCGAGCCAAGGGCGGGCGCGCTGATCGCGCTAGGGATGGCCGCCCTTATCGTGAGGCGACGAACGGCGCAAACCGCCGCCTGACTGGGGTCATGGTAGGATCGGTTCGCCGCGCCGCGCGCAACCCATCGTAGCTGCTTAGTGTGGGGACTGCGGCCGCCCACTTTTTCAAAGTCAGTTGCAGCTATTGGCGCACTGTTCCGCTAAGATGCGCCTCTTCGGACCACGCGCCCGCCGCTCTTTTTGGGTCTCCCCTTCAATCTGTAACTCTTGCATATCGCTGAACCAACCCCATGACAGAGCCCATTGTTTGGAACGACCGCTACCGAGACGGCAATCTGCCGTGGGACACCGGTCGGCCCTCGTCGGAATTGGAGCGCGCCGTCCGTGAAAACCGCATCAAGCCGTGTCGCGCGCTCGAAATCGGCTGTGGCACGGGAACGAATTGCGTCTGGCTCGCGCAACAGGGATTCGAAGTAACCGGCGTCGACGTAGCCCCGCTGGCGGTGGAGCAAGCAAACGAGCGCGCTCGCGCCGTCGGCGTGAAGGCAACCTTTGCGGTTGCCGACGTGCTCCAATTGCCGGACCTGGGCGGACCCTTCGCCTTCTTCTTCGATCGCGGATGTTACCATGCGGTCCGTCGGGAGGCGCCTGAGCGGTACGCCCCGGCCGTGGCGCAGCAACTAGCCCCCGGCGCCCGCGGCCTGATCCTCGCCGGCAACGCTCGCGAGCCGCACGATCCTGGGCCGCCGGTGGTTACGAAACAGCAGATTCACGACGAACTCGGCGCGGCGTTTCAAATTCTGGACCTAGACGAATTTCGCTTCGATGAAGCTCCCGGCGTTTCCGAACGCTTTCTCGGTTGGTCTTGCCTGGTTGAGAAACGCTAGGTCTTTTGGGTTTCCACCGCGAACCGCCGTAACGCCCGGCAGCCGCGTGGATGGCCGCAGTCGGCTAGGCGCTTCGGCGGATCCTTGCCCGTTGTTGGTCGCCGTCGGCGCCGTCGACGGAGAAGACTTCCTGACCTGGCAGCGAGGCCTCGGACTGACCAGCCAGCCGAATGCGTCGACCGGAGACGGCGACGGCGACGGCGATGTGGACGCCGACGACATGGGGTGTGGCAAGAAAGCTTCGGGCGCTCGCCCACGTCGGCGACGGTCAGTGCTGTTCCTGAGCTGCGTCCATGTACTGCAGCGGCGCCGCGATGCTTGCATTCGCGCTATTCCGCCGACGAGCGGGCTAGCGCACGCTGCCGGCGGGGGACAACCTTCAGGCGTGACGCCGCGACCTGCGGATCAATGGCCAGCACGATGCAGCGCGCAGCGGAATCCAGCAGCGCTCTTTGTCGGCCTTTCTTGCTCACCAGATCCGCTTCACCAGCCCCAAAACCAGCAACGCAAATACGCAAAACCCGAC
>DASVCM010000035.1:0-13270 GCA_036381635.1 Lacipirellula sp. | reverse complement strand
GGTTCATCGTTCCGAAGGCCCCGGTTTGGATTAGCGCCGACGTGACGTGGGGCGACGTCGCGTTCACCGCGATGGAAGCGGCGGGCAAGCAATCCATCGCCATCCTGGGTCCAGACGGAAAGCGTTTGGCTCCGGCCAGCGTGTTCGTCGGCAAGACAAAGACCACCGCGGAAGTCGAACTGACCAGCCCGGGCTCTTACCGCATTGAGGCGACGGATCCGCCGACCTATTGGACACAGCTTCGAATCGACGGCAAAGAGCAGTGGAAAAAGTCGCCGAAGAACGAGATCACCAGCGGGGAGATTATTCGTTCTGATCTGTACTATGCCGAAGCGGTCGCGTTCGTGACGGTCGGACGTCCGACGCCGCTGCCTGAGGTCGATCCGGAGGATCCGCTGGAGATACGCTTGCGCGAACACCCTTCGAATCTTCATGCCGGAAAGCTGGTCGAGCTGCAGGTGTTGTCGTACGGCAAGCATGTCAGCGGGGCAAAGCTTAAGGTCTTCGGAGAAGGGGGCGATGGCCATCGGCCCGACTTAGTCGTGGATTGCGACTCCCAGGGCCGCGGCAAGGTCAACTTAGACAGGGCAGGGCGATATCTGTTGAGTAGCGAGCTGGAGCGAGCCGTCGAGAACGATCCGAAGGCGGACATGCACGCGTTCAATGCTTACTTGACGGTCGTGGTTCTCAAATAGCGCCGCCGCCGGACGCGGACCTTGCCTCCGAGGAGGCCCAGGGCAGCAGCGAGCAGCGCGGCCGCGGACGGCTCAGGCGTCGGCTGCGACGCCGTTGCAGCATTGCCGGCCGGGCGGAAGTTCTGCTGCCATAGCTCAAGATCCACCGCATCGACAACGCCGTCGTTGTTTCCATCCGCCGGTAAATCGGAGCCGGTGGCGCCCAGATTGCGCTGCCAACTAAGCAGGTCGGCGCCGTCGACGTCGCCGTCGGCGTCGAAGTCGGCGGCGTTGGTGGGAGCGAGCGGGTCGGTAAAGCTGATGAACGCCCAGACAAACTTCGTGTCTTGCAGTCCCAGCGTCGCCGTGGAGCTTGTCGTCTCGAGATCGTAGGAGTTGATGAGGAACGATCCGGTGGGACTGGGCTCGTACGTCAGCACGTTATCGTCCGGCGCGGTGACGCCGGAGGCGGACGCGCGGTGCGCCACGGTCATGATGAGCATGCCGGTTTCCGGCGTTTGGCCGGGAATGACCAGCTCGTATTGCCCGGCGGCCGTGCGGGTCATCGTGAAGTCGCCGGCTTCGTTAAGCGACGACCCCGCGAGGCCGTCATAGTGGCCGCCGACAAGGTCCGGCGTATCGTACGGCAAGTACAGAAAGCTCCAGTCTTTGTCTTCGCCGGTGGCGCCGTGGTTGGTGGCGTTGTCTTCGACGCGAACGTCCCAGCCGCTGCCATCGGGCAAGGGGCCCGTTTGCACGACGATGTTGTCGTTGTTATTGCCGATGGCGAACAGCATGCCGTCGTTCAGCGAGTTCACGCCGAGGTCCACCCGATAACGGCCGGCGCCGACGCGAGTCACATCGGAAGCGTTGACGCCGTTGGAGGCGCCGCCGGCAAGCGCGCCGTTGCCGTTGACGTGGGCGCCCCGCCAGCCGGTTTCAAAAGCGAACCAGGCGGCGGATGTGTTGAAGTTCACTTCGTTGTCGCCAGCGTTTCCCGCCTCCATGATCGACAGCGACATATAGCCGTCATTGTAGGGATTGCGACCGGCTTCCACCGAGGGTCGGCGGTTCAAGAAATCGGGACGCTCGTGCTGAGTAATGGACGCCAGCAAGATTCCCTGCTGGTACGTCACCCCTCGGCCATTGACCTGGATCTGAAAATCACCCCGATTGAGCTGCCCGGTCGTCACGCCCGGCGCCGAAGATCCCGTGACATTCACCGCTTGGACCGAGTTGTCGTTGGTATCCGTCGGCCCCACGGCGACGAGATTGGCTGCCACCGCGTGCTGCAGGATGGGGGGCGGCGGCGGCAGCGAGTTCATGTTGACGGTAAACTGCTGATCAGGCGCCGTGTCATATCGATCGAGCACGGGCGAGTACGTGCGGACGACGACCGTCTCGCCGTCTTCCAGAAACTCAAGCAGCCGCATATCGCCCTGGCCGCCCTGAGTATTCATCTGGTAGTTGGCCAGGATCTGGTTTACCACGTTTCCGGCGTCGCCGGTTGTGGCTCGATAACCGGTGCCGTCGCTCAAGACGTGCCCATTGAACGTGAAGCGGAAGTTATCGTGCTTCGAGACGAGCTTGTCCCACAGCTCCTGACCGTCGTTCACGCCGCCCGGCTGATTCGCCACCCCATATGAGTGCGGGTTCCAACTCTGGCTGCTGCCCTTCGTGGCCCAGTCGTAGATCGTATCGTCATAATACATGTAGGCGTGCGTCACCAGCATCGCCAGATGTTCGGGATGAGCTTCGACCACCTGGTTGGCCCAGTCGACGACCTCGTCGCGCGGGCCGAACTCGAGGGCCAGCACCAGCCAGTCGCGCGTGCCGTCGTTGAAGGTGTGCCAGGAATTGTCGGTCTTGCCCGTCTCGAAGAAGCCGCCGACCGTCGATTGATTGGCGTAGGGCGTCGTCGGTCCGAAGAACTGTGGCTGGTGAAACAGTGAATCACGCGTGGACGCGCTGCCCGACGGCCCGTAGTCGTGGTTGCCCGGCGCGATGGCGTACGGCACGACGCCATTCAGGTTGTCCAGGGCCGCCCGGGCGTTCACCCACTGTTGAGATTGCGTGTTGACGTTGACGACGTCGCCTTCATGCAGCACGAACTTGATGTTGTGCGACTGCGTGTGGTCGGCAATCCATTGCGTTTGCGCGTCAAAGTGCTGCGGATACGTTTGCGAATAGATTTGCGTATCCGGGAGAATGGCCAGCGTCCAGGAGCCGGGCTGAATCGGCACTTCGTTGGCCGATAGCGGCTGGCGCTGATCGATTTCCACCAGTCCGCCGGAAGCCGTCGACGGCTTATCGCAAGCCTGCGCCAAGCGGCATGGCAGGCACGTGCCGCAGGCAAGCGCTCGCTGCGCGACCAGCGATACGAAGAGCGTCAGGACAACTCTGCCAGGCAGATTCTTCAAACGATGCAACTCTCGGCCGTTCATCAACGCAAAACCTTCTCTCTGTTCCCGTAATTCACGCATGCAACGCGTCGTCTGCGAATTACTCGTCGGCAGACGTGCGGCGGCAAATGCCCGCCACGCCCAGGGCCATAACGACGCCGAGCCAAATAGAAGCAGGCTCGGGAATGACCGTAGCGGAGGCCGCGACCGACGTTCCGGCGCCAAAGTTGTTCTCCCAAACGGTCAGGTCAGGCCCGTCGACGACGTTATTCCCATTGCCGTCGGCGGAGCCGGGGCCGCCGAGCTGCCGCTGCCACGCGAGCAGATCGCCGCCGTCAACGTCGCCGTCGCTGTCGTAATCGCCATCGACGGTCGGCGCCTCGCCGATGTACTCGATCGCGCCGTCAATGATAAACCCGGACGGCAGCCGGTAGGTCAATGTCAGATCCTCGCCGTTAATGCCGTTGTTGTAGGCGTTGCCCAGACTGACCGATGCTCCTGCATTCAATGTCGACATCGATTGCAAGTAGGCCTCGCCGAGCTGGGACGCGTCGGAGCCGCCTGCTTCGTCCCATGTCTGGCCGATGCCGGCGCCGGCCGGTTGGAAGTTCTGATCGCTCAGGCTGTCCCAGCCGGCGACGTTCAACGATCCGGACCCGCTATCGAACTGGTAGTAGTCGAACTGTACCGGCTCCGTTCCAGTATTGCGCAGCGTAATATCTCCGGTCGTCCGGTCGATGGTCGCCGATAGGCCGGCAAAGCCGGCCGGAAAGATCTCGACGTCCGAGAACGTAGCCGTCGGCCCTTGCCATGCGGAGTACAGGCCGAACCGCCCGTCGGGGAAGCTGCCGTTGACGTTGAGCTGCTCGACGCCGTCGACGCGCACAGTGATGTTCGTCGACGTGTAGGTGATGTCGAACAGATGCGAGCCGCCGGCGCGGTTGTAAGCGGCCGAGCCGAGCGTGGCGCCGCGGGCCAGCTCGGCGACGCCGCCGGACGGGTTCTCCGGCAAGTCGGCGTGTTGCCAGAACTCATCGGCCGTGGGACTGCCGGTGACGCGGTTCAAAGCCAAACCGACGGACATGTCGCCGCCGGCGGTTTGATCGTGATGGAAGTTGAAGGGATCGCTATCGGAAAAATTGAAACCATTCTGCGTGGCGCCTTTCCAATCGATCAGCAGGTAATCCGCCGACGAGAAGATTTGCGCGTCGCCAGGCTCAAAGCCGAGGACGAAGCCGACGACATCGTCATCCGATCCAGGTGTAAGGGTAGCGAGGATGCGCTTATTCAGCGCGCTGTCAGGACTGTACAAGACGGTGGCGTCCGCGTTGCTATTGAGTGAAGCGGACGTTGGCGTGACATTCCAAACGGGCGCCCCGAAACTTGCGGCCGGCGGATACGCCTCAGACGAAAATGTTGTGAGATCGACGGCCTGCGCCTTGCCCTCGATTGTCCCGGCCGCCAGCAGCGAAGTAACCGCCATGGCCAGCGGCAGCGTCCGCCCGGTCCTCCAGCGCCGGCGAATCGCGAGCACCGCGCCGCCGCACGCCAGCAGCAGCGCGCTGGCGGGTTCGGGCACGCCTTGGAGCATCGCCTGAAAGGCGCCGACGCCATTGGCCGCGTCGAAGTCCGCCTTGAACAGGGCGAAGTCGTCGATGTCGTTGTCGCCGTCGAGATCGACGTCCCCTGCTAGCGCCCGCTGGACGCCGGTCAGCGAGCTCAAATCGGCGAGCAGGTTCGGGAAGAACAAGCTCCAGTCGTTGGCGTTCACCAGGCCGTCGACGTTCAGATCGCTGCGATGGAACGCGGCGCCGGAATAGGAGACTCCCGCGTTGGTGAAGCTGCCGTTGAACAGTTCAATGGCGACGTTGACGTCCTCGATCTGCGACTTCCGCCACACGTTGCCGAGGTTGATCGACTCTCCGACAGAGAGCGTGGCCCCGTCGCCGCCGGGGGACTGCTCGCGCTCGCTCAGGCTGAGGGAGGTGGAGGAGAGGATCGTCCACGGATCGTTGGGATCGACCGATCCATTGCCGGGCGGTTCGTCGTAGTTGTTGGCCACCGACAGCCAATTCGCCTCGTTCAATCCGCCTTCGACGGAATTAATCATCAGCCCGCGGATCTGCACCGGGGCGCCGCTGTTGTTCGTGAGCGTAATGTTGCCCGTGCTGCGATTGACCGTCACGTCGAACGCCGTGAACGCTGACAGCGTCGTCAGCAGCGGAGCCGAATTGTTGCCGCCGTAACCGGTGTAGTACACGTTGTCCGTGCCCCAGGTATGCAGGCCGACGCTGCCGCTGAGAATCGGATCGCTATTGTCCGTGATCAGCGGATAGTTGACGACGTTGCCCTCGTGGTCGCGGACCTGGATTTTCAGGCTGTTGCCAACCGCGCCCACCGAGAGATCGAACATCGGCAGCCCGGTCGAAGGATCTGTTCCATTGGCGCCGGGGGTATACACGAACAGCGGATTCGCCTGGTCGTCGCGGTACAGCTCCGACCAAACGCCGTTGCGATACTTTTGCACCGACAACCCCTGCGGAGCCCGGTGGTTGATGGGCGGAGTCGTGTCGAGGGCCTCGCTCGTGAACGTGATGCGATAAAAGTTGTTATCGTCTTGTGCGCGCACCAATACGCCCACTCCGTCGTTGTCGGTTGCGCCCATTCGGACCTGCATCTGATAGTTGGTATAGCCCGTCGCGCCCGGCTCATCGACGACGACGCCGGGGCCGATGAAGTCGATCTCGGCCGCCAACGGCGTCGAGTACACGAATCCGTTGCCCTGCTGGAGAATCCACGGGTCGTTGACGTCGACGCCGAAGTTGCCGAGTTCGGCCTTGCTGCTGGTGGTGGCGGTGGTCAAGCCCTCGGCGTTCGTCATAACCACTTGCCGCCAGGCGACCGGGCGGGCGGCAAACGACTGGTTGTAAAGCGTCGTGGCGCCTTGCTTGACCGAGACGTTGTCGACCTCGGTGCCCCAGAACGGCGGATCAGTCGTTTCGTCGGTGTCGGAAACTTGCGCCCAAGATTGGAAGCCAATCTTCCGCCCGGCAACCAGGTCGGAATCGCTGCCGGCGGCGATCTGCGTATTGTTGAACAGCACCTGATAATTCGCGCCGTTGACGACGACCTTCATATCGATCGGCGTGCGGTTGTTGATCATGTCCTGCGTCACCGGCGTCGGCGCCCCCGGACCAACCACCGAGGGCTCGAGCTGCGTCAGCACGCCGTTAACCACTTTCTGCACCGAGACGCCTTGCGTGCCGCCGAACGAGCCGGCGGCCTGCGTGCGAATGCCGACGCGGAAGTAGTTATCCGGGTCCTGGTAGTTCCAGACCAGGCCGAAGATGTCGTCGTCATTGGTCCGCATCGTGGCGGACAGCTCATAATTGGCCGGCGCGAGGAAGTTGTTCTGAATGAGCAGGTCCGATTCATAAACGCCGCTATGAGCCGTGGCGCCGGAGGTCGGCGGGTTGGCGTTATTGGTGTCCATCAGCGTGGGCTGGTGGAGGTTCAGCCGCCAGTTCGCGGCCGTTCCCGGCTCGCCGTCAATCCAGCCGGTATAGCCGCTGTCGAAGGGATTGGGCACTAGAGTCTGAGCCGCCACCTTTTCAGAAGGACTACTCACCGAAAGCAACCCGGCGGCAATCAGGATAAAAGCCTTTGTAGGATGAAAAGATGGATTCGGGTTGCGGCACATGCGATTGTCTTTCTTCTGAGCGCGGCCTGTTTCTCGGTTAGGCGAGCGGACAGCTAGGGAGTCAACTGGAAGTCGTGCGATTGGGAACCAGACTCAACGGTTACCGTTAGACCGGAGGAAGATGGATCTCGATAGCGGGCTGGAATGGCGCTTTTGGAAGCTGGCGTTGATATTGATTCCGAGGACGCGTCCTCGCCGCCTTCGATGGCGACCCGATATTCCCCAGGCGGCAATCCTTCTTTGCGGCCGGAGCTTATGGCTTCGTATCTGCCATCTTCGCCAAAACGGGCGATTGCGCCCGCGCGCGATTCTTGCGTGGGCTCGAAGCGCACCACCCCCGGGCCGACAGGCGCTCCATTGAGCAACACGGCGCCTTCCAAGTAAGCCCATTCCTCGCCACCGCAACCAACGAGAACTGCCGCCACAATTCCAATCGATAGTGGAGTTAAGTAGCCGGCGCTACGGGTTGCCATGATCAGTCTCCTCTCCGGCGCGCGTCGCGAGGGCGTCGATGATCTTCTTATCAACCGTGTCAAAGAGGAATCGCACGCTTGCATCAGCCATTCCCAGGTGCAGTCCATTGGGGTGATCGCTGTACAGTTCGTCTTTCGGCGTATCGTTTATCACGTCTTCGTGATGTGCGAAGGCATGATCGCCATCCGCCCAAAAGAGATGAGGATCTGGCGTATTGACGCCTTGCGCGTTGAACACATTCACGTCGCGGCCGGCGCATTCGCCGAGAAGCACGGTGTTGCTGGTACCATCTGTGACCTTGGATACCTTGATCCGCGAGTTGGGTAGGGACGTGGCGTCTGGATGGCCCGAGACAGGCGCATTGCCAGGCACAGCGATCAAGATCGCGAGGGACCAGGCGCCGCCGTCGAACCATTGATTGGGAAACGTTCTTCCATTCGGCGCGGTGTAATTTGCTGGCCCGCATATGGCGCCATAGTCAAGTCGCGCAGGTATCTCCTGCGGAGTGGTCGGGCAAAGGAATACGCTCACGTCGACAGCGGATTCAGGTCGCCGCGTGATATAACTGTTAGTCAGTGAGTCGTTCCAACGCTCGTCAAACCGATATCGGGAGTGAAGCTGCTGCTGCTCAATATACGGCAGGATGTACGGCGCCCAACTGTGCATAAGATTTGGCTCGGGAGGATTTGTATAGCCGGGTTCAATCGCTGCCGGGAATTCCTTGTTGGCGCTTTCAAACAGGTGGATGCCATAGACCAACTGTTTGACGTTATTCTGGCACTGTGACCGCCGCGCCGCCTCGCGCGCCGCTTGCACCGCCGGCAAGAGCAGCGCCACCAGGACGCCGATAATGGCGATCACCACGAGCAGTTCAACGAGCGTGAAACCCCGTAGAAGGCACGCTCCGCGTGCCGTAACCGGTCTGGGCACGCGGCATGGCGTTCTACGAGCGTGGGCGGACGGCATACGAAGTGTGCCTGCTACAGAGGCGTCCACGGGATTCCATCGAGCCGCTTCGCGAGGCATCGGCTGAGTTCCTTTTCGCCAGCGCGACGCTCAGGGACCGGCGAGCGCCGCCTTCGTTTGGGATGAGTCGACAACTTCAGCGGCGTCCCAGCCGCTCACGCCTGGAGGAGATCAATGTCGCGTCGCACGCCGGCGGAGCCTGCGCTTCGCTGTCCCGAAGAAAAGTAAGCGCGTTCATCGCGCTGCAAGCGGCCGGCGCATCGGCGCTGGATAGTATATCCATTCGCTGGACGTGCACAATCTTTTTGTTCAAGAATTAACGGAGGCTTAGCCAAGACTCAACGCGGCGGAGTACGGGCTGGCCGGCTTTGGCGTTCCCGAGCCGCTGCTGCTTCCCTGGGCTTGGACAAAATATCCAGTGTAGTCCTCTCGCTCCGCGAGAAGAAAAACCCTCTCGCGGAGCGAGCGGGCTACATTTTCCGGTCGGCGATGGCGCTGAACGTTTCCAGCACCGTGCTGCTGACCGATGGCTTCAGCCGTCGGATGTGCTCCAGCAGCACCTCGAGCACAACCTCGCCTGCGACCAGCGACGGCACCTCGGCTTGCAGAGGGTCGCGGGCCGCGGCGGTGATCAGCCGGATGTTGGCCGCCTCGACCAGCGGCGCCTTAGTGAAGTTGGTGACGGCAATCACCGTGGCTCCGCCATCCCGGGCGATCTGAGCGGCCGTGACCACGTCTTTGGTGGCGCCGGACGAGCTGATCGCCACCAGCGCCGAACCGCCGCGCAGCAGCGAGGCCTCGACGGCCATGACGTAGCCGTCGGAGATGCACGAACTGACAATGCCGCAGCGCTTGATTTTCCAATCCAAACTGAGCGCCAGCGGCGCCGAGCTGGCGACGCCGATGCACAGAACGCGACTCGCGTCGATCAGGCACGCCGCCGCCTTTTCGACTTCCCGGATGTCGAGGCTCTGCGCGGTGCTGTTGATGTCGTCCTTGGCGCGCTTCCACACGGCGTCGAAGCCGCCGGCGCCGACCGGCTCCTCCGCGGGCCGGGCGGCGATGGCGTCGCGAGCCATCAGCACCTTGAACTCCTGAAAGCCGCGGCAGCCGAGCTTCTGGCAAAAACGGATGACCGTGCCGTAGCCAAGGCCCGAGACGTCAATGATCTCTCCGATTGACTTCTGAGCCGCGTCGGGGTGCTCCATGAAGTAAGCGCCGACGCGTTTTTCGCCGCTGGTCATGCCGTCCAACATTCGTTGGAAGCGAACGACCCAGGGCGTCGAATCCCGGAGGACGGAGCTTGGTCCCTCGGGCTCGGTCACGACGAACGACATATCACGGGGTTCCTTTGTCGAGTTCGGCAGGCCGTTTAGTTCCGTCGGCGGCGCAGCATCGCAACGCCGCCGGCCGCGGCCAGCAGCAGCGTCGCGGGCTCTGGAATTGCCACGACCAACGGCCCAGCCTGCCCGCCGTATCCGGTGAAGAAGACGTTCTCACTTCCCCAGGTGGTCAAACCGACCGTGCCGGTAAGCAGCGGGCTCGAGTTGTCGGTAATCAGCGGATAGTCAATCACATTGCCCAGAGCATCGATGACTTGGATGTCCAGCGTATTGCCGATCGCCTTGACCGAGAGGTCGAACATCGGCGGCAAGCCTGTGGACGAATCCACGGGGCCGACCGTGTGGACAAACAGCGGATTGGTCTGATCGTCACGGAACAGCTCCGTCCACTGGCCGTTTTGGACCTTCTGCACCGATAGACCCTGCGGCGCCCGGAGCTGAGCTGAGTTCGTTCCGAGCGCTTCGTTAGTGAAGTTGATGCGATAGAAACTGCTGTCGTCTTGAACGCGCACCAGCACGCCGAGGCCGTCGTTATCAACGGCGCCGAGGCGAACTCGCATCTCGTAGTCGCTAAAAGCGTCGCTGCCCGCCTGATCGACGACAACGGCCGGACCAATGAAGTCCGGCTCGCTAAAGTCGCCTTCGGCGTCGGGGCCGGTGGCATATTCGAACCCATTACTATGTTGAAAGATCCACGGGCTCTCCAAATCGACGCCAAAGTTGCCGAGCACATCCTTGCCGATCGTACCGCCCAGGCCATTGACGCCTGCTTCGTTGGTCATCACCAGCGTTCGAAATGGCACGGCCCGAGCGTCGAACGATTCGCTGAACAGCGGGCTGCCGCCGCCGGTGACGTCGACCGACTCGAGCTCCGATCCCCAGAAGAATGCCGGATCAGGGGCGCCGTCGGTATCCGAGAGCTGCGCCCACGACTGGACGCCGATTTTTCTTGCCGCGGCCAGGTCGGAGTCCGCGCCGCTCGCCTTCAACACGCCGTCGAAGTAGACCTCGTAGTTGGAACCGTCGACCTCGACCCGCAGATCGAAGGGGGTACGGTTGTTGATCATGTCCTGCGTGATGGGGAACTCCGTTCCCGGACCGGTTCCCATTGGGTTGAGCTGCGTCACGACGCCGCCGACGATCTTTTGCACGGCCAGTCCGCGCGTGCCGCCGAAGGAACCCGAGTTTTGCGTCCGGACGCCGACGCGGAAGTAGTTGTCAGGATCCTGGTAGTTCCATACCAGCCCGATGATGTCGTCGTCGTTGGTGCGCATCGTCGCGGTATACTCGTACGACGCGGGAGCCAGGAAGTCGTCGTTTATAAGCACGTCCGGCTCGTACGTGCCGGAGTCGGTGACTGCGCCGGAAGTGGGCGGATTGGCGTTGTTCGTATCGATCATCGTCGGATTGTGGAGGCTTAGCCGCCAGTTGCCCGAACGCGTTGTGGGGAACGCGTCAACCCAATCCTGATAGCTGTGCGTGAACGGGTCGCCGACGAGCACGGTCCCGGTCTGCGCTTGTAGGGGCTGAAGGAACGCCATCGTGGTTAGCACAACCGCCACGGCAAATCTCTTGATCATGAGCCGGTCTCCCAGGTGTTGAGCCGAAGCAACCGCGTTCTATCTTCGGTCGATTTACGAATACTGCGAAGCTGCATGGAAGCAGACGCCCAGCACGAGAAGCCAATCGCAATAGCCGCAATTTAGAGGAGAGAAGGACAGGAAGAGCATTTAGCTAGTTTATTGAGTGCCAAGCGGGCGTTTGTCAAGTTTTCGATCCCAGAACCGCGGCGGGCGGGGCCGGCGCCCGCCGCGCGGGCAGGCGACTTCAATTGCGCGGAAGGCGCCACGTTAAGCCCGCGTAGCGCCCTAAGTTACGCGTTGTGCAAGGCTCGCGGACGGTGACCTGTCACGGCTGCACGGTTCACGACGGATGCTTCCGCTAGATAGGCTCGCAAATCTCGGCGCATCCGCTCTGAATCGGTGCGATCGTCGGTCCTGTCCACGGGGCGGCGGCCGATGAGCTAACAGAAAATCTGAGCTTCGGCGAGAAAATTCGCTTGAAGTTATTGCCAATATCAGATTCGATCAGAAGAAAAGAGGTCTCTTTGCAATATGGTCACCGCCCTTAATGACGCTATTCCCATGAAACAGACGACTCGCACGGTGAATCGACGCGAATTCGGAGCCGGCGCCATCGCCGCGGCTGCACTTGCGGCCACGGCGCCCTCAAACGTGTTTGCGGCTGCGGCTGCAGCGAGGCCGCAGGTTTGTGCATTCATTAAGTTTCTGACCGCGCTCGATTACGACGAACTGTCCGATGCCATGGCCGAGCTCGGCTTTGACGGCGTGGAGGTCACGGTTCGCGAGAAAGAGGGCTACATCAAGCCCGCTGAAGCGGCCGCCGAGTTGCCGAAGTTTCGCAAGGCGCTGGATAAGAACAACCTGCAGCTCACGATTGTCACCACCGACCTGGTGAGCGTGGACGATACGCATGCGGACTCGGTGTTACGAGCCTCGGCCGATGCCGGCGCCCAGCGATACCGGCTGGGGTTCTATCGCTACGATCTCAAATTACCCATCGTCGAGCAGATCGAAACCTTCAAAGGGCGCCTGCTCCAGTTCGCCAAAGTGAGCCGAAAGCTTTCCTTGCCCGGGATGTACCAGAACCACGCGGGCAAAGATTTTTTCGGCGCCACGATTTGGGATCTGTATCACGCACTGCGCGATGTTCCGGCTGAAGACTTGGGTTGCGTATACGACCTGCGGCATGCCATGGTCGAGGCCGGCGAAGCCTGGCCGCTGCTCTATCAGGTGATGCAGCCGCATATCCTGGCTTATTCGGTCAAAGATTTTGTGTGGGGCGAGGAGAAGAGCAAGCACGCTCCGCTGGGCGACGGGCGGGTTGATCGCAAGTTTTATGAAGAGCTCGCCAACTCTAACTATTCCGGACCAATCTCTCTGCACGTCGAATACCTGCCCGACGGCGGCGTCGACGTGCAATTAGCGGCGCTGAAGCGGGATTTCGCAACGCTCAGCGAATGGATGGGGCGGAAAAACTAAAACGCCGGGCATTGTCGCTAATTAGAATGGAGCCGTCGGCGGCGCTCTCCGCGGTCATGCCGGCGAGCCCCGACCGGCTATCGCACTCCTCGCTCGCGGCGCCCGGCATGAAGAAAGTCCCGCATGTTGCGCTGCTAATCGAGACTTCGCGCGAGTATGCTCGCGGATTGCTGCGCGGCGTGGCGCGCTACCACCAGGAGCAGGGCCCCCGGCGGCGCGAATAACTCGGCCGAGAAATGGCGCTGCCTGCAGTCGGCGCTTGGCCGAGGCCGAATCTATCCGCGGATGGTTTCGGCCTCGGCGTCGCTTCGATGGATGGCGGCGCTTCGGCTCGGCCCATTGATCGATCGCGGCTGCTTACCCCGGCTTGAAAGCCGGGGCTAATAGGACGGTAAAGGCCAGTCATGAAATCAAATGCATCTCCTAGTTCGCGGCGTCAATTCCTGAAGCAAGCCTCGGCCCTCGCCGCGGCGGGGGCGGCGCCGTACTTCGTGCCCGCGTCGGTGTTCGGCGCTGCGGCGCCGAGCAATCGGATTACGCTGGCCTGCATCGGCGTCGGGAATCAGGGGTCGTTGATTCTTGAGCGGTTCTTGAAGCTCGCCGGTTGCCAGGTGGTGGCCGTGTGCGACGTGAACCGCGGCAGCCACGG
>DASVCM010000034.1:0-4418 GCA_036381635.1 Lacipirellula sp. | reverse complement strand
CGGGACGTCTCGCGGTTCAATCGCCTAACGCCGCCCGGGTAAAGTCTAACCGCCCCGCAATTCCAGATCGAATTGTTTGGAAAATATTACAGAAATACTTCCTCTTGCGGAATCTGCCCGATCCGCGGGCGAGATTATTCCGAGACGGAAGCCGGCGGCGGGCTCCTGTCGCGCGAGTTGTCGCGGAATTGCTTGAGCCATGCGGCCGTAATCGCCCCGGCCATGTCGCCGCGGGCCTCACACTCGTCGATCGTCTCGCCCCAGTAGAAACTGATCCAGCCGTCTGCGATCGGCTTCGAGTCGTCGATGAACTGGAGCACCTCTTCGCCGCTCGTCTTCAGCGGAAAAATCTCCTCGATCACCAACGGCTTGCCGACTTCGTAGACGCGAAGGGCGTCGAGAGCCTTCTGCACTTCGCCTCGTTCCGGGTAGAAGTGAACGCTGACGAAATCGAGCGGGCGGCCGACTTCCGGCGAGTAGAACAGCGGCCTGGCGGTTGGCCAGACATGCGCCCAAGGGATGACGCCGACGGTGATCATGGACTGCGGATCGACCTCGTGGATCGCCGTCGCGAGCATATCGACCCACGCCTTGGCAATGTTCTGGCGCGTGCGGCCGGCCAGGTCGAGCGCGATCCGCTGCACAAAGTGCTTGTCGCCCAGCGGCTTGGCGAGCCACTCGCTCTCCGGCTTGTCGCCGGGGAGGATCGGCTCGTTCATCAGATCGTAGGCGAACACCGCCGGACTGTCCTTGCCGACGGCGGCGATCGCCTGCCAGAACTTTGCCTGGGCCTGCCAACGCTGGTCTTCGGAGAGTGCGTCGTACCACGGCGGCACGTCCTGCTTGTGGTAACAGCCCAAGCCGGTGATCAACAGATACAGGCCGTGCTCTTCGGCAAGGGCGATCAGCTTCGCCAGTTGCGCGAGGTTATTGGCGTCCGGCTCATCCGTGCTTTTCATGAACCGGGCGAACTGCAAATGGATGCGAATGCAGTTGGCGTTCAGTTCCTTGATCTCCCGAAAATCCTCGACGACGGCGGGCCACTCGTCGTGCCAATAGTCTTCGAGCAGCCGGTTGTCGCGGTCGTGGTCGTAGTTGACGCCCCATAGCTGCACCTGCCGACCGGCATCAACCGTGACGAACGTCTTGCCGTCGTCGCTGACGCGAACGCGCTGGAGCGGCTCGGCCGCTGCGACCGAGCCGGCCATGAAGACGATGAGAGATATCCGAAACATGGCAGATTCCCGCACGGGATGGCGCCGCGTACTCAGCGGCAATTACGGCGACGGCTACGGATAGCCGCACCCATCATCGCATGCGGCGCGGCTCGCTGGTACAAGGGAATACTGATAGCACGTTTCTCGGATACGAGCGTCTTCACGCTGCTTCGGTTTGCAACCCGCGCGCCTTGCTGGCAGCGGCGGCCGCCCAGGGGCGGCCGGGCGCACGGCAGAAGCCGATGGCGTCGGCCCTCCGCCCCCGCAGGCGAAGGCGCAATTCTTGCATCCCCTGCAGACGTGAGAGCCCTTGGAAATCAAATCGCGTTATTGGAGACCCACGTGGCACTTACGGCGGATGTCGAGGCGATCTATCAGGAGGTCGTCCGGCGGAATCAGGGGGAACCGGAATTCCATCAGGCGGTGCACGAGGTCCTGCAGTCGCTCAGCCCGGTGCTGGCGAAGTACCCCGAGCTGGCCGAGGCCAAGGTGCTGGAGCGGATGTGCGAGCCGGAGCGGCAGCTCATCTTCCGCGTGCCGTGGCAAGACGATCGCGGCGAAACGCAGATCAACCGCGGCTTCCGCGTGCAGTTCAACAGCGCCCTGGGTCCGTATAAAGGCGGCCTGCGATTTCACCCGTCCGTTCACTTGGGGATCGTCAAGTTCCTCGGCTTCGAACAGATCTTCAAGAACTCGCTCACCGGGCTGCCGATCGGCGGCGCCAAGGGGGGCTCCGACTTCGATCCGAAGCACAAATCGGACAACGAGGTCATGCGGTTCTGCCAGTCGTTCATGATCGAGCTGTGGCGGATCGTCGGCGAGCACACCGACGTGCCGGCCGGCGACATCGGCGTCGGCGGTCGCGAGATCGGCTACCTGTTCGGGCAGTACAAGCGGCTGACCAACAAGTTCGAAGCCGGCGTCCTCACCGGCAAGGGCCTGGTCTACGGCGGCAGCAAGGTTCGCAAGGAGGCGACCGGCTACGGCTGCGTGTACTTCGTCGAGGAGATGTTGCGCCGTCAACAGGACAGCATCGAGGGGAAGAAGGTCGTCGTCTCCGGTTCGGGGAACGTCGCGCTTTATGCGCTGGAGAAGGTCGTCGAGCTCGGCGGCCGCGTCGTGGCGATGAGCGATTCGGACGGCGTGATCGTCGACGACGAGGGTCTCGACGTCGAGACGATGATTCAACTCAAGGAAGTCGACCGGCGGCGGATTCACGAATATGCCGAGTTGCGGCGCACGGCGCGGTATATCGAAGAGGGGAACATTTGGAAGATCGCCTGCGACGTGGCGATTCCCGCGGCGACGCAGAACGAACTGAACCACCACGACGCGGCGCTGCTTCTGAAGAACGGCGTGCGTGCTATTAGCGAGGGGGCGAACATGCCCTGCACGCCCGAGGCGATTCAGGAGTTTCTGGCGGCCGGCGTGCTGTTCGGCCCCGGCAAGGCGGCCAACGCCGGCGGCGTGGCGACCAGCGCGCTGGAAATGCAGCAAAACGCCAGCCGCGAGGCGTGGACGTTCGACGAGACCGACGCGCGGCTGCGGCAGATCATGCGGTCGATTCACGAGTCGTGCGTCGAAGCGGCGGAGGAATTTGCGTTCCCGGGGAATCTCGTCCGCGGGGCGAACATCGCGGGTTTTCTGAAGGTAGCCCGCGCGATGGTGGCGCAGGGGCTGGTTTAAGCGGGTTTTTGTCGCGGCATCTCGTTTTTGGCGACAAAAGTCGCGTTCGATTGAACTTGCGTTGAAGGTCGTGAACATAACGTGCGTCACAGGTTGGCGTTGCGGCCGAGCAGGCAGCGAAGGGCGTTTTGTCGTCGCTGATGTCCGAGCGGCAGATCCGAAACGCTCCCGCATGGTGGAACGGCGTAGCGCAGCGGTTGACCGATCGAGCACAGCATCGCACGCCGCTTGGCGCGGGCGGCTGGAGCATGAATTATCAAAGAACCCGCGCAGCGGCAGCGCGGTTGATACGAACATAGAAAAGTGCGTGGCCACTTTCCACAATTATTTTGCAGAATCGCGGCGCGCCGATGATGTTGATGAAGACGATCGATTGTTGCCTTGCATTTAGCCTTCTTTTGTCGCTGGGCGGCGTGGCGTCCGGGCAGGAAACGATCTGGTCGGAACGGGGCCCGCGAATTCAGTTGCTCGGTCCCAGCCTCGACGGCCCCACGCAGAATATTGTTCCTGACACGCTGAATCGGTATTTCGCGAGCGCTTTTGGTTGGAAGATGCCGATCGGCAGTCGGCTAAGCCCGTCGGCAATCAATTTGGTCGTGGGAACTGCGGCTAATAACGAGATGCTGAAGTCTCTCGTTGCGGGCGGGTTGGATTTGGGCGCCGACGAGCTTGGCGACGAGGGGTTCCGGGTCTTCAGCCATGAGGCCGACGGGCGGCGCTTCTTGATCATCACGGCCAATACGCCGCCGGGGCTGAAGCATGGCTGCCAGGAGCTGATGTACTTCCGGACCGCTGCTACTTCGGAAGAAGTCTCCGTCGATTGGCCGTTGGATGTCGTCATGAAGCCGCAGGTCGCGTATCGCGGCATTTACATGCTGCCGATCTGGTCGGCGTACGATTCGCTCGAGTCGTGGCGGAGGGTGCTCGAGTTCAACTCGGAGCTGACGCTGAACCGCGTGTGGTTCTGGCTCGATGGGTTTCCAGTCGCCGGTCACCCGGCGAGTTCCCATGGCAAGGACTATCACTTCGAGCGGACGCCGCTTGCGAGTGATGAGGCTGTGCAGGGCCTGATCGACCTGGTGAACCGCGAGGCGATGAAGTTCTACATCGGCGGCGGCTGGTTGAGCTGGCACCATTGGGAGGTCGTCGGCCAGGATCGCGAAAAGGCGCGGGAGTATTACTTCGACTATCTGCGCACGTTTAAGGGAGTGGGCGGGTTTTACTTCGAGCCGACCGGCGAGGGGACGGAGCGGGCCGACTGGCTACCGGGAGATTCGCTGCAGAAGATGGCCCGGGACTTGTTGGACCAGGATCCCGAGTTCGAAGTGGCGGTGGCCATCGGTTCGTTCAACAACCCCGAGTATCTGAAGCAGATGGCCCAGCTCGATCCGCAGCGCGCCTTCTGGTGGTGGTGCTGGGGCGATCCGCATCAGGACACGGCGTTAGAACGTTATTCCGGCGTCCTCGGCTGGCACACGACCGCCGCGATGTCGAACTTTCACGGTACGACTGAGC
>DASVCM010000033.1:0-3682 GCA_036381635.1 Lacipirellula sp. | reverse complement strand
CCGCCGAATTGCCGCATAATATTGAGGGCCTCGTCGCAACGCGCACCGGCGTTAACCGAGACGATCGTTCGGCCCGCCTTCATCTCGCCTTCGTAGTACTCCGCCTCTTCTTCGGAGAGACCCATACCGATAAGCGCGCCGGCCAGCCCCGCGGCGGCCGCACCAGCAGCCGCGCTGGACAACAGCACCGCCAGGGTTCCGCCGGCGATGGCTGGTCCGATTGCCGGCAAGACGCCGGCAAGAATCCCTAGTCCCCAAAGGGCGCCGATGCCGGCCCCGGTGGCAACTCCAGCCATCGCCCCTTCGGCGGTATAGTTTCCATCGTCATCGTCCGCGTCGCCGGTTTCCCCCGCGCGAGGCTTGGAACTTGCGACGCCAATCTGGTCTTCGTTGAATCCCGCCTCGCGTAGGGCATGCGTCGCCTTGCGCGCATCGTCAAGGGATGTAAAGACTCCCACGACGGTTTTCTGGTTTGTAGCGGCCATTGTACTTTCCTCTTCTATGTAAATTACCCTGGTTTCGGAGCACTCTTGCGCTGCCACTGATAGTTAATGGCCAAGCTCGCAAGTGATGTACCGGGGGATGAGCTAATTGCTAGCGACAGGGTGACGTACGGGGGCGCGTTGATGATGCCGCGGCCTCGAGATCGAGTCCGGCGACCCGTACACATCGCGTTTGCTGCTGATTAGAGCGCATCTCAGATGACGTAGCGATCGTCATCCTGAGCACTAGCAAGAGATCTGGCGCAGCGCTAGATTCTTCGCTGGAGCTTAGAGTAACCTTTACCCGCTACGCTTGACTGAAATGCGCTCTAGTTGGCGTAGCCAACGCCTTGCAGCAGGCGCATCAGCCAGAAGGCGATCGTCGCCGAGACGGGGATCGTAAAGATCCAGGCCCAGACCATTCGTTCGACTACGGTCCACTTGAGAGCGCTGAAACGCTTGGCAGCGCCAACGCCCATGATCGAGGCGGAGACGGTGTGCGTCGTCGATACCGGGAAGCCGAAGTGAGAGGCGAAGCCGATGATCGCGGCGGCGCCCGTTTCGGCGGCGAAGCCGTGGACGGGTTGCAGGCGGACCATTTTGTGGCCCAGCGTCTTGATGATCCTCCAGCCGCCTGAGGCGGTGCCGGCGGCCATGACGACGGCGCACATCACCTTGATCCACGTGGCGATGGCCAGCTTCTCGCCCGCGGCGGGAGGCGCCGTCTGCAGGAAGGAAAGCCAACTCGGCAACTCGGAAAGCCGGCCGGAGGCGGTTCCGGCGGCCAGGGCCAGCGCGATGATGCCCATGGTTTTTTGCGCGTCGTTCGTGCCGTGCATGAAGCCCATCGACATGGCGCTGGCGAGCTGGGCTTTGCCAAAGATCGAGTTGACGGCTTTCGGCGTCGCGTTGCGAAGCAGCGCGAATAGCACGCCCATTACGAGAAATCCCAACAGAAAGCCCAACAGCGGCGAGGCGAACATCGGGATGATGACCTTGCCGAGCAGGCCCGTGGGATACCAGCCGTCGCGGCCGGGGACGGACCAGATGACAACGTCCCAACTCCCCGCCGCGGCGACGGCGGCGCCGACCAGCCCGCCAACCAGCGCGTGACTGGAGCTGCTGGGGAGCCCTACGTACCAGGTAAGGAGGTTCCAGATGATCGCGCCCAGCAGCGCGCACATCAGCACCTCTTGCGACGCGACGGTCGGGTCGACCAGGCCGGAAGCGATCGTGGTGGCAACGGCGGTGCCCCACAGCGCGCCAATAAGGTTCGTGACGGCGGCCATCATGACGGCCTGCCGTGGGGTAAGGACTCGGGTAGCGACGATCGTGGCGATCGAGTTGGCGGTGTCGTGGAAACCGTTGATGAACTCGAAGACCAACGCCGTCAGGATTACGACGAGAATGAGCGTCACAGGGCGGACTTGGCGTTAGGTATTCTTCAGCACGATGTGCGAGATGGCGTTGCCGCAGTCGCGGCAGCGGTCGATGGCCTTTTCCAGCAGGTCGTACAGATCTCGCAGCATGAGGGCCTTCAGCGGCTCGAACTTGCCGCCGTAGAGGTCGCGCAAGAGGCTGAGCATCACCTCGTCGGCTTCGCTCTCGATGGCCTGGAGCTGGTCGTTCATCGCCTTGACGGCTTCCAGCGGCGGCATCTTGCGCAGCAGTCGGACCATGCGGGCGAGCGTTTCGGTGGCGCGCTGCATGAGCTCGACTTGCGGCGTGAAGTCGATGTCGGCGAGCCGCTCGGGCGCCAGGTTGTAGCGTTCGGCGAACTTCTCGATGACCTTGCAGATGCGGTACATCGAATAGGAGAGCGTCTCGATGTCTTCTCGCTCAAGCGCCGTGATAAACGTGTTGACGATCTCGACGCTGATCCGCTCGGTGATCCGCTTGTCTTTCTCGCGCTCGAAGGCGAAGTCGTCGAGCGAGCGGCTCTGCTTGCTCTCCTTGAGCAGCTTGACCAGCAAGTCCGTCAAGGCGCGCGTCTCGTCGGCGCTCGCTTCGAGGAGGTCAAAGAACTTTGCATCGTGGCTAAAGTACTTTTGAAGGGAGATCATGGTCCGTGTTCGAAGTTCCGTTCGGGGAAGACCGCGGGCGAATAGGTCAAATTGGAGTAGCTCGATCTTCGCCGAAATTTGGCCCGGTTACAAGGATCGGCAATTACGTTGCGCGAGGGCCGTTAATCGCTGCGGAAACGGCAGAAAAGTCTTTGCAATCGGCACATTTGAGATATGCCGAGGGGGTTGATAACACGTCGGCAAGCTGGAGCTATTTTGGGGCCCGAGTGCGACGGTCTGCGGCAGGGTCGCCGCGGCCACTGGCACCGCGGATTGCCGACTCCGGTCATGGAGTTTCCGGAGCCTGAGCGCGGGGACGAATGGAGCGCCGCGAATGCTCGCTTGTCAACGAAAGGGCAGTAGTGCTGAGCGCTAGTGGGATGGCTGCGATCGGCGTCGTCGCGCCGCGACAGCGAGTGGCAATAGCGAAAGCGCGGCGAGCGCCATGCCGGTTGGCTCAGGGATCTCCGGGTCGCCGCCGGGCTCGGTTGGGACGTTGACGCGAATGGTGAGGCCGCCGAAATCGTTCTTGGCGATCAGGGCCGACGTACCGGGTTCTGAGACGGCGGCCAACACATTGTGCAAGTCGATCGAGATCTTCGTGGCGCCGCCATCGGGATCGATGACGCCCGGCGGGATGTCAAAACCGTTGGCGATCAAGATTTGTTCAACGGGAAGCGTTACGCTGCCGTTCCATTGGGTGGAGAAGATGGGACCGCCGCCGCCGTCTGTGCCTAGAAAGTAGGTGCCGCCCGAGGGATTGAACGTCATGGCGAACGGCACGGAGATGTGGTTGATCGCCTGGAAGTTGACTTCTTGAATGTCCAGCACCCCCGAGGCGGTGACGGTCGTGGCAGTATTCATCGATCCGGGGGTGACATTGCCCCCTTGGGTAGTGTTGCCAGCTTCGGATAGCGTGAGGCTTTGAATTCGGCTGCCCGACTTGGCAGTGACCATGAAGGCGAGGTTCGACGCGGTGATATCGGCGCCGCCATTGGCGCTGGCGGCGTCGAACCCGAGCGGGTTAAAGTCGATGGAATTGCCAGTGACGGTCGGAGCGCCGAACAGTGGCAGGGGTTCGTCGGCGCCGGAATCTTCCGTGACGTTCACATAGGTCACGTGCGTACCCATGTGGGT